>LADM01000124.1 GCA_000961645.1 Gammaproteobacteria bacterium BRH_c0
CTCGCAGGCCTGGCCCTGGCCGCGGTAGCGGTGGCATTTGCGTCGTCCACCCAGGATGTGGCCATTGATGCCTTCCGGATTGAATCAGCCCGGGACGAATACCAGGGGGCGATGTCGGCCACCTATGTGTTCGGGTACCGGCTCGCCATGCTGGTGGCGGGGGCCGGCTCTCTGTATATGGCGGACTGGCTCGGCTGGGAGGCGGCCTACCTCTCGATGGCCTCCCTGATGCTGGTGGGTGTGATCACTGTGTTGCTGGTCTCTGAGCCGCAACACCAACAGGGCGCCGAAGTAGCGGCGCTGGAAAAGGGACTGTCAGAGCGATTGCTGATCGGCAAGCCAGGATTGGCCGCCCGCCTGCAGGCATGGTTTCTCGGCGCGGTGGTGGCGCCCTTTGTGGAGTTTTTCGCCCGCAACGGCACTATTGCCCTGTTGATTCTGGCGTTTATCGCCATCTACCGCCTGAGCGATATCGCCATGGGTATCATGGCCAACCCGTTTTACCTGGATATCGGCTTCAGCAAGTCCGAGATCGCCAGCGTGGGCAAGATATTCGGGTTCTTCATGACAATCGCCGGATCGTTTATTGGCGGTTTGCTGGTCATCAAATACGGCATCCACCGCCCGCTGCTGGCAGGGGCCATTATGGTGGCGGTTACCAACTTGCTGTTTATGCAGTTGGCGCAGACAGGGCCGGATATCGGCTGGTTGATGATCGTGATCAGCGCCGACAATCTTGGCGGTGGATTTTCCAATGCCGCCTTTATCGCTTACCTGTCGAGCATGACCAACCGCGCCTATACCGCCACCCAGTACGCTCTGTTCAGCTCCCTGATGACATTGCCGGGCAAGTTTTTAAGCGGTTTCTCCGGGCTGGTGGTTGATGCTGCGGGTTATTCCAGCTTTTTCCTCTATACCGCCCTGATGGGTATTCCATCCATCCTCCTGGCCTGGTGGCTGTGGCGCAGGTATGCTGCGGACACACGGCCAGTCCCCCGGGATACGGCGCAGGCTTCTGAATATTAAGAGGCGCGAGTTCCTGTCCCTGCCCCTGTGCTTTTGCCGCTGTTGGGCTTGAAGTCGGTCGCGCTAGCAGGGCTGATTTCAGCGCTTCACTTGAATTGTGAAGTGCCAGCCCCATCTATTACCTAAATGCCCCCCGGTAAGCCGCGTGCGTATTCTCCTCCTGCTGTTTGTTGTTATCCCCATCGTGGAAATGTGGCTGCTGATCAGACTGGGTTCGGTGATCGGCGCCCTGCCCACCATTGCCCTGGTCATACTGACGGCGGTCATCGGTGTTGCGCTGCTGCGCCATCAGGGTCTGCAAACCCTGTTGCGCAGTCGCGAGCGCATGGCCGCGGGTGAATTGCCCGCCGTCGAAATGCTGGAGGCCATGGTGCTGGCGATCAGTGGTGTGCTGTTGCTGGCGCCGGGTTTTGCCACCGATACCCTGGGTTTTCTCGGGCTGGTGCCGCCGCTGCGCCGCTGGCTGGTGGCCAGGCTGAGCTCCCGCCTTATCGTCCCTGATGCCGCCAGAGGGTTTCAGTCGGGGCCGCAAGTCAGCTCGCGTACCATCGAAGGTGAATTCACCCGTGAAGATAATCATCGCGATTGAGCCTTGCCCCCTTGAAACTGGCGCCGTCGTCCCCATTGAGTAACCTGTCCGATAAACATCTCGGCGCATGATTTTTTTTGGGCGGCCCCCTTGAAAACCGGAGCCTGTGACTCCAGATAGAGCACAGCTTCGAGGTTCCCGGACCAATTCCCCGGAACGTGGCGGGGCTCGAACTTTAGTTAACTAATAATGGTGGAGAAAGTCGAAAATGAAGATTCGTCCTTTACATGACCGCGTCGTAGTCCGTCGCAAAGCGGAAGAGGAAAAAACCGCTGGTGGCATTTTGTTGCCCGGTACGGCCAAGGAAAAACCCAACCAGGGTGAAGTGGTTGCTGTTGGTGCTGGCAAAGTGCTGGACAACGGTGACGTGCGTCCCCTGGCTGTCAAGGTTGGCGACAAGATCGTTTTTGGTCGCTACGCCGACAGCAATACCATCAAGGAAGGCACCGAAGAGCTCATCATCATGAGCGAAGGCGATATCTACGGTGTAATTGAAGGCTGATTACACGCCCTCCCATAACAATTTTCTGAGTCAATATCTTAGAAAGGAAGGATTTGAACATGGCTGCAAAAGATGTGAAATTTGGTGATAGCGCCCGTCGCAAAATGCTCGCGGGTGTCAACGTACTGGCTGATGCCGTTAAAGTAACCCTCGGCCCCAAAGGCCGTAACGTGGTAATCGACAAGTCCTATGGCGCACCCACCGTCACCAAGGACGGCGTATCGGTCGCCAAGGAAATCGAACTCAAAGACAAGTTTGAGAACATGGGCGCCCAGCTGGTCAAGGAAGTGGCGAGCCGCGCTTCCGACGAAGCCGGTGACGGCACCACCACCGCCACTGTCCTCGCCCAGTCCATCGTGACCGAAGGCCTCAAGGCCGTGGCCGCTGGCATGAACCCCATGGACCTGAAGCGCGGTATCGACAAGGCTGTTGTCGCAGCGGTTGAGCAAATCAGAAACATTGCCAAGCCCTGCTCCGACTCCAAGGAAATCGCCCAGGTGGGCACCATCTCCGCCAACTCCGATGAAAGCATCGGCAAGATCATTGCCGACGCCATGGAAAAAGTTGGCAAGGAAGGCGTCATCACCGTTGAAGAAGGTTCCGGCCTCGACAACGACCTGGAAACCGTGGAAGGCATGCAGTTCGACCGCGGCTACCTGTCCCCCTACTTTATCAACAACCAGGAAAACATGACGGTCGAGCTGGAAAGCCCCTTCATCCTGCTGGTTGATAAAAAAGTTTCCAATATCCGTGAGCTGCTGCCCCTGCTGGAAGGCGTTGCCAAATCCGGCAAGCCGCTGCTGATCATTGCCGAAGACGTTGAAGGCGAAGCCCTGGCGACTCTGGTAGTGAACAACCTGCGCGGTATCGTCAAGGTTGCTGCCTGTAAGGCGCCTGGTTTTGGCGACCGTCGCAAGGCCATGCTGCAGGATATCGCTATCCTCACCGGCGGCACCGTGATTTCCGAAGAAGTTGGTCTGGAGCTGGAAAGCGCTACCCTCGAACACCTGGGTACCGCCAAGAAAGTCAACCTGACCAAGGAAAACACCACCATCGTTGACGGCGCCGGTGTACACGTTGATATTGAATCCCGCGTTAAGCAGATCCGTGCCCAGATTGAAGAGACTTCATCTGATTACGACCGCGAAAAACTGCAGGAACGCGTTGCCAAACTGGCAGGCGGTGTTGCCGTGATCAAGGTTGGCGCGTCGACTGAAACCGAAATGAAAGAGAAGAAAGCCCGCGTTGAAGACGCCCTGCACGCTACCCGTGCAGCGGTTGAAGAAGGCGTGGTACCCGGCGGCGGTGTTGCCCTGATCCGTGCCCTCCAGGCCCTGGAAGGACTCAAAGGCGACAACGAAGACCAGAACGTGGGCATCAGCATTGCCCGTCGCGCCATCGAAGCTCCCCTGCGTCAGATCGTTGAAAACGCCGGTGAAGAAGGCTCCGTGGTGGTCGATAAGGTCAAGCAGGGCACTGGCAACTTCGGTTACAACGCTGGTACCGGTGAATACGGCGACATGATTGCCATGGGTATTCTCGACCCCGCCAAGGTGACTCGCACCGCGCTGCAGGCAGCTGCCTCCATCGCCGGTCTGATGATCACCACTGAAGCCATGATCACTGACCTGCCGCAGGACGATAAGGCCGGCGGTGGCATGCCCGATATGGGCGGCATGGGTGGCATGGGTGGAATGGGCGGCATGATGTAAGCCTTTCCCCTGTAATACCTGGTCGCAAGACCATCCAGAAAAGGCTCCGGGCGACCGGGGCCTTTTTTTTATGATGTCAGCACAGGGAGGATCTGAAGGCGGATCTGTTTATGGTGTCACTACAGAACAGAAGACTTGCACTCCTTGAGGATGCACAGGCCGGTTCGAAGAAATAGCAGTGATGGGGTGTAAAGGCGGTGTAAGTCGTGCAGCTTGGGTGGTCAGGCTATTATTGATGCACTACGTTTTATTTGAGAGTGCTTTCGTGCTGAGATTGAGAGTCCGTTCGTGCTGAGCTTGTCGAAGCACTGTCGCCAGGCCTTCGACAAGCTCAGGCCGAACGGCATTCACGCTTAAGTCGCCAAACCTTCGACAAGCTCAGGCCGAACGGCATTCACGCTCAGGTCGCCCAACCTTTGACAGACTCAGGCCGAACGGCATTCACGTGTCGGATCAATAGTAGAACGGATTGCTGTCAGCGTTGATGGAGGCCTGTGGCAGCGCTGCCACATACCACAGGCCCGGCACTAATCACTCGTCATCAGCGGAGACAAGGTGTGATTCAAGTTCCTCATCCACAGTGATATCAACCGGTATGCCGCGCTGCTCCCTGGCTGCCAGCTTTACCTTGTCCCAGTCGACACTGATAGTGTGCTCGGCCTGGCGTTGCAGGGCGCCATTGATAATGCCTTCAAAATCAATGGGCGAGCCACGATCTTCTTCAAGCTGGGGGTGTACTTCGATATACAGTTTGCCCTTCAGCCAGCCAGCCTTGACGGGTTCATTGACAATGCGTACCGGGGTGCCGGGGCGTACCGAGTTTGCCAGTTCCTCGATATCTCCGTCGTAGAGGCGCACGCAGCCGTGGCTTACCCGCATGCCAACACCGACGATCTTGTTGGAACCGTGGAACAAATAGCTGGGCACGGACAGCCTTACGGCGTACTGGCCGAGGGGGTTGTCCGGGCCGGGTGCCACTACCCTGGGCAGGATGTCACCCATGGCGGCATGTTCGGCGCGGATTGAGGCGGGCGGTGTCCAGGAGGGGTTGGCGGCCACGCCGGTCACCCTGGTTTCCACCTCTGGTGTCTGCCAGCCTTCACGGCCAATGCCCACGCCGTAGGAGCGCACGGTGTTTTTTTCCGGCAGGAAATGATAGAGGCGGAATTCGGGCAGGTTGAGCACGATGGCTTCGCGGTCTTCCTGGGGCAGGATCTGGGACAGTGGCAGGGTGATTTCGGTGCCTTCACCCGGTACCCAGGGATGGACGCCGGGATTGGCCTCCATCATCTCGCGAAAGCCCAGGCCATATACCCGACCGATGGCCACGAAGGTGTCTTCGTAGCGGGTGCGCATGATGAGGTTGTCCCCCACCACACTGTCATTGTTTTCAGGTAGCCGGAAAGTCAGCGCCTGCAGGCTGGCGGGCAGCGCGAGTGTCAAGGCCAGCAGGAGGGTGACGGAGCGACGTGTGTTCAAGGTGATATTCCTTAGGAAGTGTCTGAAAAAGAGGTGGCTGAACGGCCTGAATTTTAGCAAGTTACGGGGTGGTTTGCTGCTTTTTTGTACAGGATAAGGGCGCAAGTGATTGGCTGGTCACACTATCTCAGCAGATTTAGCGCCTGCAGGGCGCTGCTGGCGTTGCTGCGCAGGTGCTGCGGGTTGATGGTGCCGACAATGGCACTGCTGACCCCGGGATGGGCGAAAATCATCCTGAAGCTATCGCCTACCGGATCCCCCGCGCTGGGGATATGGCCGCTGGCGAGCGCCTTTTTGATCAGAACGCCCTTGTGGTGCCGCTGGCAGTAGTCGATCACAGGCACTTCATCCTGCTGGGCCAGATTCCATGTCACCATCACGCAGTCGCTGTGCTGTGCGGCGAGCAGCCCGCCGTTAACGGTCTTGGTGGACATGCCAAAGGCGCGCAGTTTGCCCTCCTGCTTCAGTTCTGACAGCGTTTCGAGGGTGCCGCTGTTGCGGATAATGTCCTCGTCATTGCCGTCGGAATGCACCATGACAATGTCGATATGGTCTGTAGCGAGGCGCTGCAGGCTGCGCTCCACGCTGAAGCGGGTGTGCTGTGGAGAGAAATCGAAACTGGACTGACCATTCTCGAATTCCTCTCCTACTTTCGAGCAGATCAGCCAGTCATGGCGCTGCCCTTTCAGCAGCGGGCCGAGACGCTCCTCGCTGTTGCCATAGGCCGGTGCCGTATCCAGTAAATTGATGCCCAGATCCTGCGCTAACGACAATAGATCCAGCGCCGCCCTGTGGTCGGGGATGGTGAAGCCAGAGGGGTATTTGACGCCCTGATCGCGCCCCAGTTTGACCGTGCCCAGGCCCAGAATGCTGACTTCCAGCCCGGTGCTTCCCAGCGGGCGCCTAGGCAGCAGCATGGGGAACTCCAAAGGCGGTTTCCCACGGAGTGGGAGCAATAGCGGGAGGCGCCAGCGGCAGTGTGGGAGCGGGCTGATGGGAGGGCACTATGGCGCGACCGGCAAGCAGCGTTGCCACGCTGCGGGCAAGATTGGGTGCCAGGGTCAGCTTGGTGGGCCAGGCAGCGATGACATTGTCCGCTTGTTGCCGGGTGTTGGCCCATTCCGCAAAGGACTGGTCCGGGCGGGCGACATTGCGCTGGCGGGGTTCGGCGCGATCGACAGCCAGCACGCTCCACTGGGCGTTGCTGAAGTCAACCCAGGGCATCAGTTCCTTCAGCTCCTGGCGGGCGGCATTGAGCACTTCCCCGTCACTTTGCCCGGCGCCCTTTTCTGCCAGGCTCCCGCCCAGGTACCAGACCTGGCTGCCATCAGCCAGGGGATGGCTGGAAATGGTCAGCCGCGGCGTGGTTTCTGCGCCCAGGCAGTGGCCGTAAAACCGGTGCGGCAGATGGTGGCGCACCATCACCTGCTTGAGGGGCCGGCGCTGCATGTGCGGGCTGCTGGCGCCGATGCTCTCGAGCAGGGATTCGTTGCCCTTGCCAGCGCTGAATACCCAGGCGCCAGGGGCGAGGGTAAACGCATCCTCGCCGTGCCCGCCGGTTAAGCGGGTGCCACCCTGGTCGTTGGTCAGTCGCGCCGTGGTCCAGTCGATGGCGAACAGGCGTCCTTTCATATTGTCGGCGAGGGCGCGCACCAGGCTGGGGGTGTCGACCACCATATCCACCAGCTTGTAGAGCTTGCCGCGGAAGCCTGGGTGCTGGAACAGGGCGGGCAGTTCATTCTTGGGGACGCTGTCCACCCGTCCGCGAACTACCTTGCTGGCCAGAAAGCCCCCCAGTCGGGAGCCGATTCCGGCCGTGGACCACATGTAAAAATGTTCGCTCAGCACTCGGGCGTTGCGCAGGTCGACATCGCCTTCGCCACGCAGGCAGGCGCGCCAATGGTCGGGCATCTCGG
>LADM01000123.1 GCA_000961645.1 Gammaproteobacteria bacterium BRH_c0
CATTGGAGCTTGCCCAGGCCTTTGCGCGGCTGGGCAGTCAGGTAACCATCCTGGCGCGTAGCCGACTGCTTTCCCGTGACGATCCGGCTGTAGGCGATGCCATTCGGAAGGCATTTGAGCAGGAAGGCATTCGGGTATTGCTGCGGACCCAGGCCAGCGGGGTCGATTACGCCGATGGCGAGTTCATACTGGACACCAACGCGGGTGAACTGCGAGCAGAGCAGTTGTTGATCGCCACTGGACGCACACCCAATACCGAACGGTTGGGTCTGGAACAGATTGGCGTGAAGACAGTGCGTGGCGCGATTCAGGTGGATGGGCGAATGCAAACCAACGTGCCAGGCATCTATGCAGCGGGCGATTGCACCGACCAACCGCAGTTCGTCTATGTGGCCGCCGCCGGAGGCAGCCGGGCCGGGGTCAACATGACCGGTGGCGAGGCCATGCTCGATCTCAGTGCCATGCCTGCGGTGATTTTTACCGATCCGCAGGTGGCGACTGTTGGCTTGACGGAAGAACGGGCGACCACGCAGGGGTTGCAGGTTGATACCCGCGTGCTCGATCTGGCCAGTGTGCCGCGCGCCTTGGTGAATTTCGACACCCATGGCTTTATCAAAATGGTGGCCGAACAGGATTCAGGCCGCTTGCTGGGAGTGCAGGCAGTTGCCGCCGAGGCTGGAGAGCTGATCCAGACGGCAGTAATGGTGATGCGGGCCAATATGACCGTGCAGGAAATGGCTGAAGAGCTGTTTCCCTACCTGACCATGGTGGAAGGGCTCAAGCTCTGCGCCCAGACCTTTACCAGAGATGTGTCTCAATTGTCCTGTTGCGCCGGGTAAGGCTGCGTTCACGGCTCAGTCGGCATTCCTGATCAGGCGCGGCAGCCAGCGCAGATACGCCACCATGCCGAACAACTCGATCAGGGACTGGAACACAATGACAACGACGGCGGCACGCCAGGGCTCCGGCAGTGACAGCGCCAGCGGCAGCATGACGAAGGAGTTGCGGGTACCAAAGCTGAAGGTGAGGGTGCGGCCGATAGTGGGCGTGAACCCGAATAGCTCACTGAGCCCCTTGCCGATAATGGCGGCGGCAATCAGGTAAAGCACAAAAACCACAAGCGCCGACCACAGCAGGGCGCCACTGTCGATCACCAGGCTGACCTGGGAGCCGGCAATCAGAAACACCACCAGCGCCAGCAACGGCACGGGCAGCCACCCAAGCCAGTCCACCAGTGTTTGCGCGCGCGGGTGTTTTTTCGTCAACCGTTCGGTAATCCAGGCCGGGATCAGCGGGGTGACAATCAATCCGAAGAAGGCTGGCAGCAAGTGGCTGCCGACCGCCAGTTCAATGGCGATATTGCCCATGAAGAGCCAGATATAAACGGGTAGTAAAATGAGCTGCACAATCAGCAGGATCGGCGCGGCCGCGATGGCCCGGGCACCGTCCCCACCACCGAGATGGGTAAAACTGATAAACCAGTCCGTACAGGGCACCAGCAGTACCAGCAGTACGCCGAGACGAATAGCGGGATCATCCGGTAACAGCCACAACAGAAGACCAACGACCACCGGTATCAGGATAAAATTGCCCGTCAGCAAAGCGGCCAGAAAGCGGCGATCACGAAATGCCGACCTGAGATGTATCAGTGGTACCTGAGTGAAAGTAGTGTACAGGAGAACACCCAGGGCCGGCCAAAGCAGCGCTTCCCAATGACGAGTCTGCTCTGGTGACATCCAGCCGATGGCCATGCCGGCCAGGATGGCAACCAGATAAAACCAGACCTGATATTGTTCTAGGCTGTTACGCATTTGGCTTCTTCCACGATGATACCCGGACTCGGCACCTGTTTGTGTGGGCCGGATAGTACCATGGGAGTCCTGTGAGTCACGGTGTTGTCAGCCAACGTGTCTGTGGGAGTTCCTTCCAACCCCAGCAAAGTACTACTGCATACGCTGAGATATGCCCCAAGTTACCGGCCGATTTCTTAGGGAAAATCTGGGGCAATTTGATCGCCAAACTATGCCATTTCAGGCCATATTGCGTAGTACGGTGTAGGCTTCCTACGATGGTGATAATAAAAGAAAATACGTATTTTTAGCCGTTTGGCGTTCAGTCTGTCCCCACTCTTGGAGAATGGTCATTAGGGTTCCGCCTTATTTGATTTCAGCCTGGTGATAATCTGGCGTCGATTTGCCACCAGTTCGGCTGCTTCCCGCACCGGATCGTCCTCGACATGAACGTATCGCATGAACATGGTCACGGTTTTGTGAGCGGTCAGTGCCATACCCACTTTGATCGGGATGCCGGAATTGGCGATGTCGGTGGCAGCGCGATGCCGGATGCCGTGTGTGCCAACAAGGGGGATGCCGGCCCTTTTCAGTATGCGGCGCCAGGCGCCATAGTAGGCGTTTTGGGTCAACGGCTTGTTGGGATCTTCCAGAGCAGGGCAGACGTACTCCGATTTGCTGTGGATTGCGGCATCAGAGAGCAGTTCGTAGGCTTCCGAGCTGATAGGTTTGGACATGTCACCGGTTTTGCTGTCGGGCCAGACTACTCGGCGACCGACCAGGTCTACCCACTCCCATCGCAGCGCCAGGATTTCGGACATTCTGGCGGCAAAGGCAAATTGGAGCCGAATGCCGAGAATCGGAGAAGGGTGTTCAAATTCCTCCTCTTCTGTTTTCTCCAGTTGCCTGAATAAGAGGATCATCTCCTTGTCGGTAAGTAGTCGAGTTTTGCCTTTCTCTGGGAACTTGGTCACGTGGCGGCAAGGATTGGTGCCATCCGGGCGGTACCCCCACAGTTCAGCCAGGTTGAACATTTTGCGAACACAAGCCAGTATCCGGTTAGCCTGGGTGGGTGTTTTTTCCAGGCGCTTCATGAGAGCCAGAATATCGGCTCGTTCTACCTCGTGGACTTTCAAGGTGCCCATAGAGGGGAGAAGATATTTATCGATATGGTACTGGTTTTTCTTTTGGGTAAGTGGTTTGTTGTGCGGTATACAGTGATCTTCCATAAAGCGTTTGCATAAATCTTTAACCGTCGGGGCTTGCCGATTCCTGGCTTTTTGGCCTGAAGGGTCATTGCCCCGGCGTACATCCGCCAGCAAATCCTGAGCGAGGGTGCGGGCCTGTTCGACAGTCAGCTCGCCAAACAGGCCAAGTGACGGCTTGCGTCGCTTGCCACTGTTTGTGCGATACTGGAGCATGAAAACCTTGCGTCCAGTTGGGGTGACTTTGCAGAAAAATCCGGGTACGAGGGTATCCCTCAATTCAATGTCGGTTTCTCCCGGTTGGGCACCGGCAACGATGGTTTTTGTGAGCTTTACTCGCGGCATTTCTGGACTCCTGAAACCTCCGGTTCCAGGTCTTATCCAAGGAGCAAATAGGAGCCTCGGGAGAGCGAACCAGAGCGATTAGCATCAAACTCCGGCATATGATCCCTTTTTTTAAGTCTTTGAAAAACCAGCTGAATCGCGCCGTATACAAGCAGGGAGTACCCCGGAGTGGAAGCCAGACTACCGCTTAAAATCCCTCGACCGAAAGGTTGTACCGGTTCGACCCCGGTCCCGGGCACCAAACAAAACAATTACGTACGGCCACCTTTCAGGCACAAAACTCTTTCAGCTCAGAAGTGTATCTTTGTCAGTAGTTTTGCATTGATAACAAAGCTGTGACCCTGTGTATTTATTGATGCAAGGCAAAGATCGGGCACTGGCGTTTTTAGCAGGCTGATACTGATAATTCATGTTTTTTCGCTGCCAGGTACTGTGAGTATTCCAACAATCTGGAACTTGAATGCGCAGTCAGAAATTTTACGGCTACCTGAAAAATGGTTGTAAGTATTAGCTGAAAAGTTCAGGGACGAATTTCGCTCGAGATTTGACTTGTGCCCGCTTGGCTGGATACTGGCTCCCAGTAGTTCCAGTGCTTGAGGAATCAGTCCTGCCGCTTGTGCCGGTTTAGTCTCACAGCTTAAACGCGCAAAGGAGTATCAAATGTCCGCTCCATTCAGCCTGGCTGCTTTGGCCGCCAATCCCTCTCCCGTGTGGCGCTATGGGCTGTATATAGGCGTGGTGGTGGTTTGCGTTGTCGCCTGGGTGGGGTTTTTTGACGGCCAGGCGGAGCTGGAAATTGATGAGGCCTTTACCCGTGCGGGGATTATCTACGGGCTAGCGCGGGTGCTGAACGGGGTGATTTCGTTTATTCAGGATGTGGATATCAATGTGCTGGTGCTGAGTGTGTCGCCGGGTGAATTCCTCGATCCGCTCAACGATCTGATCGAGCAGTTCTCGCAAGTGATGACCTTTGCCCTGGCTTCACTCGCCTTGCAAAAGGTGTTGCTGCTGATCACCAGCCACCAGGTTTTCAATGTGCTGCTGACCCTGGCGGGGATCAATGTGCTGGGGGGGCGCTGGATTTCGCCCGGCTACAGTCTGTGGGCGCTGAAGGTCTTTATCACCCTGTTTGTGCTGCGGCTGTCCCTGGTGCTGATCATCCTGGCCAATTCGGCTGTTGATGCGCTGTTTCTGGCTGACCAGACGCAGGTGCATCAGCAGAGCCTGTCGAGCCTGGAGCAGGATCTGTCTGCCATTGCCGACAGCCTCAATGATGGCAAGGCAGCAGCGCTAGATGACGAACGCACACAGGCGCTGGAGGCACAGCTGTCTGATCTGGCAGAGCAGTCGCTGGCTATCAGCCGCACCATCAAGCAAAAGCAACAGGCCATCGCCCAGCAGCAGGGGATTATTCGCAGGATGAACTCGGATGCCGGTTTGATCGACAGGCTCAATCCCTTCCGCGAGGAGAAGGATCCCCGCGTGCTCCGAGCAACTGCCGCTATCAATAGCCTGGAGACGGAGATAGACAATCTCGAACGGCGTCACAAGGATGTACGGCAACAGCAGGATACGGCCAGGGAAGCCCTGGACTGCGAGAAAAGGCGCGCCGCTGGCGAGGCCTGTTCGGTGACGGAGTGGCTGGGCAACAAGACCGGTACAGCGGCCATTCGCGACCGGATCAATCGCATTGAGCAATCGGCTGAGGCAAAAATCGACAGTGTGATTTCGCTGCTGACTCTGATGGTTTTGAAAACCATCCTGCTGCCGCTGCTGTTCTGGTGGCTGATCGTTCGCATCCTGAAACTGTTGTGGCGGGATGACCGCTGGAGAGATGCGAGAGGATTCGATGAGGGACGGGTGGAGCAGGAGGCAACAGTGCCTCGTTAATCCCGACGATGATTGTCGGCGATAAGCGCGAGGCGGGCAGTTTGCCGTTTCAGTCACGCCAGAAAGTGGATTTGTGGCGTGACTGAAAGGGCAAGTTGTTTGCTATTTCCTGAAAAACGCCATAAACGCTCCGGCAACAAGCGCTGCTGCACCGCCTATCAGGAAGAATACAGTGTCGTCGGTAAAGCGCCCGGTAAAGGCTTCCGTCAGCTGCTCACCTACGGATTGCGATGCCTGCCAGCCGAAATAGAGCAAAAAAATCCCAACTACGATCAACACAATGCCCAGCAGTTTCTGGCTTCCCATTGTTATTCTCCTGTTGTTGTGCGCCGTTGGGAGTACCCCGCAGGTCTGCACAACCATAGTGAGGAAATGGCATTTGTGCAATGTTGTTTACTGATGTTGTCGATCACTGGGAATGATCAGCTCAGGGATATTTCTGTTTGACATTTCAGCCGATAGTGATGGGGCGAAGAATCCTTTTGCGATGCTTTTCCACAATATCTGTGGATAAGTCTGTGGTTGGCGTGTGGGCGATGGCCCAGGCGCCAGCAACTGCGCGGGGTGGTGAAAAGTGCGCTAAAAATAACCACTGCTGCAATGCAGCGCAGGCGAATTTGGCGCCTCGTGACAATGCCAGTATTTGCAAGTGTTTTGATGGAAAAAGATCGGCGATTTTAGCCACAGCAGGTTGCCACCCATGACCGTCACCATCTGTTAACCTTGGCGCCTCCACACGGGTGTTTTGCCCATTCATTGCGGATTTATTTGATGAAGCTTTCCATTCTTGATCTTGCCTTTATTGCCGCTGACTCAACTGCCGGTGAAGCCCTCAATGGCACCCTCGACCTGGCGCGCCATGCCGAGGAGTGGGGCTATGAGCGTTTTTGGCTGGCCGAGCACCACAATATGGTGGGCATTGCCAGTGCGGCGACGGCAGTGGCCATCGGCTATGTCGCCGCTGGCACCAAAACGATTCGTGTCGGCGCCGGTGGCATCATGCTGCCCAACCATTCACCGCTGGTGATTGCCGAGCAGTTCGGCACCCTGGAAAGCCTCTATCCGGGCCGTATTGATCTGGGGCTGGGTCGCGCGCCGGGCAGCGATGGCCATACCACCAGGGCGCTGCGGCGCTCGCCCGCTGCTGCGGAAAACTTCCCCCAGGATGTGATGGAGCTGCAAGCACTGTTCGGGCCGGTGCAGGAGCACCAGAAGGTGCAGGCAGTGCCCGGCACTAACCTCAACGTGCCGCTGTGGATTCTCGGTTCCAGCCTGTTCGGTGCGCGCCTGGCGGCCATGCTGGGGCTGCCTTATGCCTTTGCCTCCCACTTTGCCCCGGCGGCGCTGATGGATGCCCTGGCGATCTATCGCCGCGAGTTCCGGCCTTCGGCGCAACTGCAACAGCCCTATGCCATGGCCGGGGTGAATGTGTTTGCCGCTGCAACAGACAGGGAAGCGCAGCGCCTGTTCACCTCGGTGCAAAAGCAGTTTGCCAATCTGGTACGGGGCGTGCCGGGCCAATTGGCGCCGCCCATCGACGATATTGAGGATTACTGGTCGCCGGTTGAAAAGGCTCATGTGTCGTCGATGCTGGCCTGCTCCTTTGTGGGCAACCCGGAGCGAGTCGGCGACGAATTACAGCAATTTGTGGAGCAGACCGGGGTGGATGAAGTGATGGTGGTGTCGGCCATTCACGATCACCACGCGCGGCTCGAATCCTACCGCCTGATCGCGCCACTGTTGGGGTGAGGGCTGTCACTGCATGGTTTACACCGGCAACGCATGATGCATGTCAGCTGATCGGCTGTTGATCCGGTTTCGGCGCTTGTTGCCCGGGGGTGGCAGGGCTAGACTGAAAATACAGTCAGTTATTGTTGTCCCAACCAACCTTGAGGCGAGAACCGATGATGAAGAATTGCCTTCGCAACCTGTCACTGCTGGCACTGCTTGCCGTTTTGCCAGCCCATGCTGCTGAATTGAAAACCGAGTGGATTGAACCGAGGGAGGGGTTTGCAGAACAGACACTGGGCGCGCGAATCAAGAGCGTTGAGACCATGCCCGGAGATCAGGGGCAGCGGGTGACCATTGAAATCCCCCGCGGCTCCATGACGGAGGAAGAGAGCATGCAGGAAATTGTTGTCACCGCCCGCCAGCCGGACCAGAGCGAAAGCGAGATCGAGGTGCGCCACGAATGGGTGAAGGACTACCAGAACGATTTCTACGGCCTGGTGCTCTACCTCGGCAAGAACAGCAACTTGCCTATCAGAATTTACCTGAAAAGCAGCGAGCAGCCTGACACTCCATAACCTGCCAACTCACCATTCCCCGCAAAATTAGCCGGGGAATGGTGTGACTTAGCGGCCAGTGTCGTTGCTATCAGGAGCGCCATTGTCATCGGGGCCGGGGTTCGATTGGTCAGGGCTGACATCCGAATCAGTGGATGGCGTCGCCCCGTTCTTGAGCAAATCTGTATTGTCTTGCCGCACACTCATCAGTTTTTGTTCCTGCCCGGTGACACTGCGAATATGCACATCCATCTGGTTGAAGGCGATGCTGATGTTGTTTTCCCTGAACAGCACATCAATACGGCGATTGATCTCGTCGATAGCAGCGTTGCGGTCCATCAATTCCCGCACATGGATGCGCAACTCGTGATCGAGTGTGCTGGCGCCAAAAGATAAAAACAGCACCTGGGGTTCGGGCTCGCTCAGTACCCGGGCGTTTTCAGTGGCGATCTGCATCAGCAGTTCGCGGGTTTTGTCGAGATCGGAATCGTAGGCAACGCCAATCCTGACTGTCACTCTGGTGATGGTGTCATTCAGGGACCAGTTGATCAGCTGGTCGGTGACAAACACCTTGTTGGGAACAATGATTTCCTTGCGGTCGAAATCGGTGATGGTGGTGGCGCGGATGCGAATGCGGCTGACAGTGCCCGACAGGTTGCCGATGGTTACCACATCGCCAATGCGCACCGGGCGCTCGAAGAGGATAATCAGGCCCGAGATAAAGTTGGCAAAGATCTCCTGCAAACCGAAGCCCAGGCCCACGGACAGTGCCGCCACCAGCCATTGCAGCTTGTTCCAGCTGACACCAAGAGCCCCCAGTGTGGCGACAAAGCCAATGCTGACGATAATGTAGGACAGCAGGGTGGTGGCAGCATAGGCGCTGCCCTGGGCCAGGTTCATTCGCGACAGTACTGATACTTCAAGCAGGCCGGGAATATTGCGGGCCAGGATCAGGGCAATAGCGGCAATCACCAGCGCGCCGATAACCTCCCTGAGGCTGATCGGCACCAGCGTGGGCGCCTCACTGGTACCGCTGTTGTATTCGTAGAGGGTGATATTGTCGAGGTAGGCAAAGACAGTGATCAGGTCGGCCCACACCCAGTACAGCAGCCCCAGGAACAGGCCCAGCAGGGCGACACGCATCAAGCGCAGGGATTGCTGGTTCACTTTTTCGATATTGAGAATGGGCTCCTCAACGGGTTCTGGCCCTTCCACACCCTCGCGCACCGCAGATTCATGTTTTTTGAGGATGCGCTGGTAGGCAAGGCGCTGGGCGGCCAGCGACAGGCTGCGCACCAGGGTGGCTTCCACCAGGCGCCAGATAATCAGCAGTGACAGGGTGTCAATCAGGCGCCCCGTGAGCTTGAGAGCCGTGTAGTAGTAACCGGCCACCACTGCCACGATCAGGGTCAGGGGCATCAGCCCAAAAGCGGCCCCTATCAGCCAGCGCATGGCTGACAGGCGCTGATCGGCCTTGCGGAACCAGAAAAGCTTGGGCAACAGCCACACCAGCAGGCCATAGCCGACCAGCACCACGATAGTGCCGAGAATGTCATTGCCGAGCACCGATGGCTGGTGTTCGGCAATGCTGGCAACAGCAGTCAGCGCCATGGCCACCAGGCCGATACCGAAGATCTGGCGGCGCAGGAACTGGGCACGTTCCCGCGACCAGCGGAAATGCAATTCGGCCACGCCGCCATTGGCAAGCAGCCGGTAGGCGGTGTAGAACACAAGCCACACCTGGGCCGTTTGCAGCAGTGCCATGCCAAGGCTGATGTTTTGCCCCCGCGCGTCCAGCAGCAGCGCAGCACCGCACAGGCCCAGCAGCAACGCGAACGGCAGGCCGTAGAGGATATTGAGCAGGATGGCCAGGGGCGTGTGCCACTGGCTGTCCTGGCGCACATAGCCGATATGGCGGTGCAGGTTTCTGAGCTTGCCCGACATCCAGCTGCGCCGCCAGATCAGCACTGGAATCAGCACCAGCAGCGGCAGGAACACCAGCGGGTAGGCCAGCAAACCGGCCCACAGCTCGGTCAGCACCGAGCGCAGCGGCATCTCCGCCACTTGCTGCTGGAGGCGGCCCGGCAGGCTTTTCAGCCACTGTAAATCGATGCCGCGATTGCTGGGAATCCAGAACAGCTGCTCTTCGAGCTTGCTGCGCAACGAGGCTGCGGTGGTTTGCAGTTCCTTCTGGTTGAGCTGGAGGTTGATGGACTCGTTGAGCAGGGCGTTGAGCTCACGGTTGACGCCATCGATCAATTCGCTGCGCGCAATGAGCACGTTTTGCAGCGCCTCGCGCAGTTCTGGCGTGACCAGTTCAGTGGGCTGGCTGGCGATCAGCTGATCGGCGTAGGCCTCGGGATCGCTGATTTTGGCGCGCTGCTGGCTAATGTCGAACTGATTGAGGCGAATGTCGGCGATCTGGTTGGAGAGGGTGTCGTCGAACTGCACCAAGGGCAGTGCATCTTTCTGCTGGTGGAGAATTCTGGCCAGCAGCAGGCTGCCCTGCAGCACATCAATCAATTCATCCATGGCCTGGTCTGACTGACGCAGGTTGTCCAGTTGCTGGCGCACTTCGAGATTGCGCTGGGTGAGGTTGTTGAGGCGGTCAGTGGCTTCAAGCAGGGTATTCGATAAAGCCAGGTTGGTGGCTTTTTCCCTTGCCAACAGCGAATTGGCATCCCTCTTGCCCGTTTCCTGCCACAGTCCTGCGATGATTTCTTCAGACTGGTCGCGGCGACGCTCGTTGATCAGGGTTTGGAGGGCCTGAATTTCAGCTTCCACACGGCTGATACGTTCGGTCAGCAGTTCGCGTTCGGCCTGGGCAATTTCCTGCAACTGGGTGATACCTGCCAGCTCCTGGCGCAACAGCAGGTTTTTGCTTTCCAGCGCCAGTTGCTCAGCCATCAGGGCATCGCGCTGCTCGGGTGTCATGCTGCGGGCGCCTTGCTTGCCGTTTTGCAGCTGGCTGCTGATGGTGGCGATCCGGGTCTGACTGGCGCCAATCTCGGCCTGTACCCGCTCGGGCCGGGTCTGGGCACTGATGATTTGGGTATTCACTTCGCCCAGGGCTTGCTGCCATTCACTGAGCTGACCGTTGCGTTCAAGAAAAAGCTGTTCCAACTTTGCCAGGGATTCTGAACCGTGGTTTTTGACTATGTCGGCTGGCGGTGTTTTCGTGAGCCGGGCCAATTCGGTGCGGGCCCTGGTGATAATTGCTGGCGCCTGTTCGATACGTTTGTTCAGTTCCGCCAGCCGCTGCCTGTTCTGCTCCGCCAGCTGGATCTGTGACAGGGCCTTTTCCAGTGCTTCGCGGGCTGCTTTTTGCTCAGCTTCCGGCAGTTTGCGCTCGGCAAGCCTGTCCAGTTGCGACTGGACTTGCGCCGAAGTCAGGTTTGAAGCCGTTTGGGCCAGGGTGCCGGAAATCCACAGTACTGGCAAAATCGCGAGAAGCAGAATGCGCAACACATTCATGGTGTAGGGGTGTCCCAATTGCTGATTATCAGGGTGCTAGTATAGGGAAGCTGAGCAGTTTACGGGTATTCAATTGAGCATTAACGCTTGTGGCCGCTATTGGCTTGTATCCAGCGTAGTTCCGTAAAACCGTGAGGCAATAAAAAGCCCGGCGTCGCCGGGCTTTTTATCAGTGCCGGGTGCGCAGACCCGGCAAATTGGCGGAGGGACAGGCCGTATTTTTGGGACTCCATGCGATTGCATGAGACGCCTATAACTTATTGATTCAAATACTTATAAAAAATACTTGCCTCAAACTGTCTTATCCAATATCTTCCAATTGTTTTTCTTATGGCGGGAATTTAGGTGGTAATTGTGTTCGAATCCCTGTGGGGAAAAAATTCAACCGCCTTATGGCGGGGTATATGGCAGTGCCGCCCACAAATTTCTGATATTCGGAGTGTTTGGAATCCCAGGTTCGAATCCCTAAAGGCCGAAATATGCCCAAAAAAGCCAAAGAGCTGACAGCCAAGCAAGTGCGAGACCTGAGCACGCCCGGCACCTATGCCGTGGGTGGAGTGGACGGCCTCAATATCGTGGTCACCCCCACTGGGGCGAAGTGCTGGATATTGCGCGCCAAGACAGGTGAGCGTGTTGGCAATGATGGCAAGGTGCGCCCAGTCCGGGCTGAAATCGGCTTGGGTGGATTTCCTGATGTGACCCTGGCCCAAGCCAGAGACCGTGCAAGAGGTCACAAAGACGATATAAGGCAGGGTGTCCACCCGCTCGAAAAGAAACGCGCCGCCCGGTTGGCCCTCTACCAGTCACAGGCGCGCGGACTGACGTTTGCCGATGCCGCGAAACAATGCCACGCAGTCAAATCTCAGGAGTTCAAAAACGCCAAGCATTCAGCGCAATGGTTCAGCGTGCTGGAGAGCTACGCCTTCCCAACCCTGGCCCGTTTGCCTGTGGCTGATATTGATACACCGGAAGTGCTGGCTGTACTCAAGCCCATATGGTCGGAAAAACCAGAAACTGCCAGCAGGCTACGCCAGCGTATGGCAGCCGTCTTTGATTGGGCGCTGGCAGCGAAGGTCCGCACTGCTGCGAATCCTGCCGCATGGAAAGGTTGCCTTGATGCGCAGCTGCCGAAAACGGAAAAGGTGAAAAAGCGCATGGGTAACGGCAGGAAACACCATCCTGCCCTCCCTGTTGCCGAACTGCCCAGGCTGATGGCTGACCTGGCCACACGCGACAATACCAGCGCAAAGGCGCTGAGGTTCACTATATTGACCGCTGCAAGGTCCGGAGAGGTAAGGCTTGCGACATGGCATGAAATCGACATGAATGCCCGCGTGTGGCGCCTGAGCGCTGACCGAATGAAGGCGGATAAACCCCATGCTGTACCGCTGTCCGATGCGGCTGTGGCCATACTGGAGAGCCTGCCCAGGGATAACCCCGCAGGGCTTGTTTTTCCATCCGTCAGAGGGATTGAAATGTCGGATATGACGCTGTCAAAACTACTGAAAGATGTTCATGCCGCTGATGTGAAGAGAGGTGAAGCCGGGTATCTTGATCCTGTACAAGGTCGAATTGCCACGCCCCACGGCACAGCAAGAAGCACTTTCAAAGACTGGAGCCGTCAAAATGGCCGCTTTCCCGATGAGTGGTCTGAATTGGCCTTGGCCCACGTCAATAGCGACCAGACGCGAGCCGCCTATGCGCGTGGTGAGCTTCTGGAGGAGCGCCGGAGCTTGATGGAGGCGTGGGGGCGGTATTGCGAACCGCCAGACGCTCAGAGCGGTGTGGTATCACTGGACAGCCGCAGACTGTAAACGGTAATAGGGGGATGTATGCGTGAAATTCTCACAATGTTGACGGCCAGGCGGGCACGACTGGATTCTCTGCCTGGCGGAATACCTGCAATCACGCCGGTTATGGTGGCGAGCGCTTGCAAGGGGCTGCGACCGTTGCTGTATTACTACGCCCTGACAATGATCAACCACGACAAGGAGGCGCTATCGTTATTGCGTCCCTTGGTGCGCCAGGAAGCCGCTACCCTGCTTGGGGATGCTGTGCTCAGTGATGGGGTGGTGATGCTTGCCGACATGGCCTTGGAGGGTGTCTTGGTGCCACAGTATTGCAACCGATGCCATGGCAGAAAGTACACCAGAAACCACAAGGCCTGCCCTGTATGTAAAGGATCCGGCCTTCTGCGGCCACTGGCTGCGGAGCGCAAACAGGCCGAACGTGCCAAGCTACCCAGGGCGGCATGGCGTAAGCAGTATGGCGAGCCTTACAAACGACTGGTTGCACATTTCCAGACGTTTGAAAATGAAGTTTCCCAGCATCTTTTCAGAGCGCTTTACCAGGCCAGAGATCCAGAAGCTTGCGGGGGGCGCAAGTGAAAACAATATCTCGCTGGGCTACACAAACAGCGCTCACGGAACGGGAACGACTGGAAATTGCGAATATATTGCACCTTGATCCATTGGACCCCGTTGTTGGTCTAGCTGAAAAGGCTGTTATCAATGCAAGGATCCATTGCAACCCACCGGGAAGTAGTACCGACTTGAAAGACCTTGCTGAAAACTTCCACTCGTTAAAGACCGCACTGGAACGCATGAAGAAAACCCTGCGTTTTATGGATAATGCTCACTACCTCGATGATCATTTCTATCTGGCCAATAATAGCGCAACACTTCTACAGTTAAGCGAATCGACAAGAGGCGGGCCGTCTGGATTCGAAGCCATGACTGGACAGCTATTGGCGGCAGTTAAAGATTTCGAGAGTGAAAGTCTGGAGCCTGTAGGCAGAGGACGGCGTCCGGACACTAGCAGGCTGTTGAAAAACCCCTGATATGGGATAATACACAGAACAAATTTCGATGAGCAATAACTATGCGCGGCGAAGTGACTCTCCAGACATCCATGTTCAGCTATGTTGACCTGGAATCCCGCATTCCGACGCATCACCCTATCCGTCAAATGCGGAAAGTCATTGATAAGGCCTTACTGCAGCTCGAACCTTTCTTTGATGGCATGTATTCCCAGACAGGTCGTCCCTCTATCCCACCCGAGCAACTGCTGCGTGCCCTGTTGCTACAGATATTCTTCACCATCCGCTCTGAACGACAACTGATGGAGCGCCTGGATTACGATCTGATGTTCCGCTGGTTTGTCGGCTTGGGTATGGATGATCCTGTGTGGAACCATTCGGTATTCTCCAAGAACCGAGATCGCTTGATGCAACACGACATTGATGAACTGTTTTTTGATGCGATCAAAAAGCAG
>LADM01000122.1 GCA_000961645.1 Gammaproteobacteria bacterium BRH_c0
CATTTATAAATTTGTCTTCAGTAATGAAGAATGCATGAAATTCGATATTTAGGGTAGCGGTAGTTTCCCCGGATTTTAGATAAGCGATGGTAGCATCGACTTTTTTATCTGCTCAGGACTACCCGATACCTGGATTTTGTATTGATTATTAGACTTTTCTGGAGTTACTTGAACGCTATATTGTTCATGGCCACCTATCCATATATGACTGAATTCTCTGCTCTTATGCATCTGAGGCGCATACAAATCAATGAATAATTCTGTTTCAATTTTCTCTACGCAGAAACATATATCAGATTCTTCATAACCTGTATCTCTAACAGCAACTGTCAATGATTAATACTTCATCATCATAATTAGCGCGAATGGGCCATATTTTGATAGCAGTCTCCCGCCACACACAAACCTAGCGAGAATAAATGACATTATTTTTCGTGCTTTCAGCAACAGCAGGAACCGTGAATCTTTCACTATAATCGGCCTGCAAGAACCAGGACGAGCTTTAGGAGGGTATTGCGAAAGACAGGTATCAGAGATGCGCCTTTCCATGGCTGCTGGACTCCCTTACTGCGCCTGATCGCCAGGCTAATTCAATATCTCAATTAGCCTGGCAATTCGCGCGCCACACCCTGGATTTAGCTGGCAGGCACCAGCCTCAGCAAGCCGCTATTGTCATTAATCAGATAGAGATAGCCATCGGGCCCGACCTCAACATCACGGATGCGATCCAGATTCGAGAGAATAATTTCCTGCAGGTTGGCCATGTCGCCATCAAAGGTGATGCGGTAGAGGGTCTTTTGCTTGAGGGAGGCAACGAACAGACTGTTTTTCCAGCGCGGGAATGCGTCAGCGTCATAAAAGGCAGTACCCGACAGCGCCGGTGATGGCACCCAGCTGACGACGGGCTGCTCCATTTTCGGGTGGTTGGTGTTGGAGGAATTGGGCTTGCTGTCGTAGGGGTGGCCCCAGGTAATCACCGGCCAGCCGTAATTGCGGCCGGGCAGGATCAGGTTGAGTTCATCGCCGCCGCGCGGGCCCTGTTCCGCCACCCAGAGCCGATCCTGGTTGTCGACACTCAGGCCAAGGGGGGAGCGCAGGCCATAGCTCCACACATAGGGGTTGGCCTCCTTGTTATCGACAAAGGGGTTGTCGGCGGGAACGCTGCCATCGTCCATCAGCCGAAGTATCTTGCCGTATGAACTGGAGAGATCCTGGGGGCCAGTTTTTTCAAGGGGAATATCTTCGCCTGAGGGTGCATGCACGGTGCTGAAATACACCCGGCCCTGTTTATCAAACGCAATACGGGCGCCGCTGCCTTCTGGCGAGGGCAGTTCAAGCAGCACCTCGGAGTCTACCCAGTGGCCGTCGCGGATATGGCCGCGGCTCAGGGTGATCTGCCCGGTGATACCCGGAGGGCCGTCAGCACCTTCACTGGTGCTCAGGTAAATCCAGCCGTTGCTGGGATGCACGGCCACATCCAGCATGCGGCGGCGAAAATGATCGCGCGGCGGCTCGCC
Source organism: Gammaproteobacteria bacterium BRH_c0 (assembly GCA_000961645.1). Taxonomy (GTDB): domain Bacteria; phylum Pseudomonadota; class Gammaproteobacteria; order Pseudomonadales; family Porticoccaceae; genus NAT127. The sequence continues at coordinate 1,518 of LADM01000122.1, forward strand.
CAGCGGTGTGCCGATCACGGGTTCGGGTAGCAGTTTGCCGTTCTCGACAATTCTCAGTGTGCCTTCGCGCGACTCCGTCACCAGCAGGCGACCATCGGGTAAAAACGCCATGCCATAGGGCAATTTGAGCATGGCGATGGACTCAACCCGGAATGATTCGACAGCAGACTTTACTACTCCCTCCGGAATGTTGGCCTTGTCGCCAATGCCCGGAGCCCAGCCAACGGGCACCGGGCTGGCTCTCATTTGCGCGCGCAGGAAAGCGATAACAGCTTTGATTTCATCGGCTTTGAGAATAGCGTCAAAAGGCGGCATGCCTGACTGGGGGAATCCCCGCTGGATACTGGTGGTCATGGACTCATCATCGCCGCCATGTTGCCAGCCGGGGCCGATAATGCGCGGCCCGGTGCCACCTTCGCCGCCAGCGCCGTGGCAAGCCGCACAATGCTGTACATAGGCCTTGGGTGGTGTTGGTGCGTCTGCTGCATGGGTGGATGGGGAGTAGCCGCTGATGCTGGAGGCTGACAGGGCCAGAGCCAGAGCCAGGGTGACTGACTGCGCAGATAAATTGCCGAATGGTTTCATTATTATAGTCCTGTGGCGCTATGCCAGATTATTGATAAAGGAATGACACCTTGCCGGAGTATAGCGGCCAGTTTTTATCGTGTCATAACTGTCAAATTATTTTTATGGCTGATGGCTGCCTGGCGTAAAAATCGCAGACATAAAAAAGGGCTGTCACCCGAAGTTGACAGCCCCTGTGCGGCTACAGCTCAGTACAAAGTACTGTGTAGCACAGCGTTTTTGGATCAGGCAGGGTCCCACACCAGCGGCAGCTCCGCCACATGCATCACGTTGGTCATCTGATAGGGGACTTTAAAGCCGGGCTTGACGCGGAATTCCGGCAGCATAGACAGCATATCCTGCATGGCCACCTTCAGCTCGCGGCGTGCCAGGTGAGCGCCCAGGCAGCGGTGGATGCCGTGACCGAGACTCAGGTGCACCGGGCGGCGATCAAGGCGCACTTCCTGCGGTGATTCAAAGGCTGCCGGATCGTTGGAGCCCAGCGGCGTGGACATGGCCACCCGATCGCCGGGCTTGATGGTCACGCCGTGAATCTTGATTTCATTCTTGCAGACGCGGATGGTGGTCACCGCCGCGTAGGCGCGCATCAGTTCGAGAATACCCTGTTCAATCTTGGAGGGATCTTCGCGCAGGGTGCGCTGGTCGTCGAGGTGGGTGGCGAGGTGCTGAAACTGGAAGCCGAGGTTGGCTGTAACGGTGTCGAGTCCGCCAATAAACAGGTTAAAGCAGTGGCCGAACACCTCCTCCTTGGTCCAGCGGCGGCCCTCTGACTCGAGCAGCATGGTTTTTGAGATCAGGTCGTCGGTGGGGTTCTTTTCGCGCTTCTCGATCTCTTCGTAGAGAAATTCCTTGAGGGTGGCAATGGCGTTGCGACGATCATCGGGGATCGAGGTGTGCAGCAGGTTGTATTCCCAGTCGAGGAACTCGTACATCCTGTCGAGGGGCAGGCCGAGCAGGTCGAGCACAATGCTGACCGGGAAGGGCACGGCAAAGTCCTTGATGAAATCCACTTCGCCCTTGTCCTTGAACTTGGCGATCAGCTCTGCGGCGCGGGTGCTGATTTTGGTTTCCTGCTTGGCCATTTCACGGGGCGAGAAACCCGGCTCCAGGACACGGCGGAAGGCGGTGTGTTTGGGGGGATCGAGCTCGGTGGGAATCACATCCCAGGTTTCGCCGATCATGGGGGCGAACATGGAGTTGCCCTTCTTGATGAAATCGACATTGTTTTCATAGACCTTTTTCAGGTCTTCAGCGCGGGTCAGCACCCAGCAGCCGCGCGGCGGCACGGGGAACACATTGGTGCCAAAGAAAATCGGCGGACCTTCATGGATCTTCGGTACAACTTCCTTGTGGGGATGCAGATAGCTGATTTCGCGGCTGGTGAGCAGGAACGGCATGGCCAGCTCGGGGGGGACATGGGAGGGTACGGGGTTTTCGTCAACGCTCATTGCTGTAGGCTCCATGGCATCAGGAATTATGATTGTGGCACCGATTGTAGCACTGCTTTAATTTTTAATTGTAGCAGCCCCTCTGGCAGCGGCATCATGGCGTCAGACGGCCCACTCAAGGTGTCCTGACTACCATGACCATGGCCGGATTTCGCTATGGGATACCATCACCACTGCGGCTCAACCCAGGCCACTTGCCACAGCACTCAAGCAGAGCATCATGACAACTCCAATGGAATTAGGCATTTACACCTTCGGCGACATGATTACCGACCCTCACACCGGCCAGGCCGTCTCCCCCCAGCAGCGCATGGATCAGATCATGGAAACCGCCATCCTCGCCGACCAGGCGGGGCTGGATGTGTTTGGCGTGGGCGAGCATCACGCCCTGGCCTATGTGAATTCCGCCACTGCCGCCATGATTGCGGGCATTGCCGCCGTCACCCAACGTATCCGCCTGACCAGCGCTTCAACCTCCATCAGCACCGCCGATCCGGTGCGCACCTTCCAGGAATTTGCCACCGCTGATCTGATTTCCCATGGCCGGGTGGAGATCATTTTCGGGCGCGGCGCCTTCACCAACAATTTCCCGCTGTTTGGCTATGACCTCAAGGATTACGACGCCCTGTTTGTGGAAAAGACCGGCCTCTTCAGCCAACTCAACACGCAGGAGCGGGTCACCTGGGAGGGGCGCTTTCGCCCCGCCCTCGACAACGCCGAGATCGCGCCGCGATCGGCGCAGGCGACGATTCCGGTGTGGATGGGCGCCGTGTCTGCCAACAGCGTGGCGCGGGCAGCCATGGGCGGTTATCCCCTCGCGGTGCCGATGGTGGGTGGCTCGGTGCCCGACTATGCCCGTTCCATCGCGCTGTATCGACAGCTCTGGCAGGAGAGCGGCCATGACCCGCAGGCGGCCCGTGTCGCGACCTTTGAGCACCTCCATGTAGCGCAGAGCGCCAGCCATGTGCACGAGCGCTTTTATCCCTACTACTCCGCCTACCTGCAGCCGCTGTTCAACGGCCTCATGCCCAAACCCGTGTTCGAGCAGATGCTCTCACCCCGGGGCACCCTGGTAGCAGGCAGCGCTCAGCAGGTGATCGACAAGCTGCTGTACCAGCATGAGGTGTTCGGCACCAGCCGCTTTTTTGGCCAGATCGATATTGGCGGCCAGCCCCATGCAGAGGTGATGCGTGGTATCGAGCGTTTTGCCACCGAGGTGGCGCCTGTCATTCGGCGCGAGACAAGTAGCCCGCAAACTGCCTGATCACCACTCTCCCAGTTTATGACCAGCAGCGGATCTTCAGGTTTTAGCGGGTGACGTGATAACCTCCGGCAAGCGCTATCAACCATCCGCTTGATTGCCCCGCTGATCAAGACCAATCCACAACATAACCCCATAACATAAAAAAGGAGCTTTACAAGTGACCGATTCAGACCGTGCAGCCCTGCAAACAATGATTGCCAAGGAAGAAATACGCGACCTGGTGTACGCCTATTGCCGCGCCATCGACCGCAAGGATTTTGCCCTGCTGTCGCAGCTGTACCACCCCGGTGCCGGAGATGAACACGGCAGCAATCCCAGCGGCACTGCCGAGGAATTTTTCGCCATCCTGCCGCCGATGATGGAAGCTGCCGAAACCCTCCAGCACAACATCACCAATCACTACATCAAGGTGGATGGCGACTATGCCGAGGGCGAGGCCTATCTCGTCGCCCATACGGTGGTGAACATGAACAACGAGCGCTATGCCTTTTTGCAGGGCGCGCGCTACCTTGACAAATACGAGCGCAGAAACGGTGTGTGGAAATTCGCCCACCGCCGGGTGCTGGCCGACTGGCTGCAACGCTATGGCACCGACCCGGATGATCTCGCCACGGCCCCCGAAATCCCCGGCATGATCCCCGGCAGCAGCAGCGGCGGGGACAACTCCTACGGGTATTTCAGTTTATTCAAGCGCGGTGAACGCTAGAAGGCATCTTCGCCAACTGCACAGATGTCGGTTATTTCCCCAGGTGCCGGTCAAAAAATCGCAGCGTGGTATCAAAGGCGTCCTTCGCCTCGGGCATGTAGTGCTGGTACACAAAGCAGTGGGGCATGCCATCAAATACCTGCAGCGAGGTGTCGACACCGACCTGGGTCAGGGAGCGGTGTGATGACAGCACTGAACTCATATCGAAGGACCGAGTCCCGGTGACCAGCAGAGTGGGCGGAAACCGGGCGCGGAGTTCTTTCGGCGCCTGGCGAAAATCCACCAGATGGCCATCCGCTGAGTGACTGTCCGGCGCAGTTGAAAAATAGCCAAACTTGCTGCTGCGCATGGACCCGCCACTCGCCGCGCTTGCGGGCGGGGCGGGCTGCGCCATGCTGATGGTGGCGATATACAGCGAATCCCCCGACCCACCGGCACCCGCACTGAGCATACCGATTGCGCCAGGCAGCGGCTTGCCCTTGTCCAGCAGCCAGCTGATTGTCTGGCCCGCCAGGGCGGCCCCTGCCGAGCAGCCATAAATGCCGATATTTTGCGGCGGATATTCCTTGCGCAGCTCGTCAAAAACTTTCTCAACATCTTCGCTCGCCGCCGGGAATGTGTGCTCGTAGCCCTGCCGGTAATTGACAGACACCACGCGTATTTTGCCGATATCGGCAATGGGTGCCGACTCAATCCGGCCTATGTGTTTTTCACCGGCAAAAAATCCGCCGCCGTGGAGGTTGATCAGTACGCGATTTTTATTCTTTACCGCCACTGACGCGGGCGTGAATATCTCAACCGGCACCCCTGCCATCTGCTGGGCGGTTATCTTTACCGGGTGCGCTTTCAGCACTTCGGCTTCAAAGGTTGCGAACATGTTGTTCATGGTGGCGCGGTAGTTCTCAACGTAATCCCTGTACTGCTCTGCGGTTTCAATCTGAGCGGTGACGGGGGTCGAGATCGGCGGTTTTTCCAATATGCCGATCATGTAGCTGCGGGCTTCAGGGCTGAGCTCGGCAGGCAGCGGAAACTCGAATGCGGGTACAGAGATAGTACCGTCGGCATTGACCGCCGGATTATGGTCCGCCTTTTCCCCTTTGATATCAGCTTCCCCATTCACCACGGCTACAGAAACAAGCAGCGAAAATACAAGACCTGCGCCCAGGAGTTGCGGCAGTGTTTTTGCCTTGCGATTTCCGATAGTCACCACTGGTTTGTTCAGGATTCGCATTATTTTCTCCCGTTGTTTAACTGAACATCTCAGGCAACTTTTATCGTCACAATCAGCATTGTCACTGTCGTTTGGCCCACTGCGCCAGCACTCTCTGTTCTTCCTCACGGGGCCAGACCAGCGGGGATTGACCCGCGCCTTCACCGCTCATCCATGCCCAGGTGTCGCGCAGGGTATCGGCCATTGGCCGCACCCTCATGCCCGCGCCAAAGGCCTTGCGGTTATCTACCAGCCCCATGCCGGCCATTGGCCCCTGTGCTGGTGTCCACATGGGCGGGGTGAAGTAGGGCACCAGCCCCTGGGCCTTGAGGAAGTCGTCATCGCACCAGATATAATTCGGCGTGCTGTTGGTTGTCAGCGCGCAGGCCTGGAGGAATTTGCCCATGGTTACCGGCTGGTTTGAACCGGGCATATTGAACACCCCGGCCTTGCGGTTGAGGGCACTGTCGAGGGTCCAGGCGGCCAGATCCCTGACATCAATAAACTGTATGGGCTGCTGTGGCGCTCCGGGCGCCAGCATATCGCCACCTTCTGCGACACGGCTGAGCCAGTAGCCAAACCGGCCTGTCTTGTCGTTGGGGCCGACGATCAGTCCGGGCCGGGTGATGGTTGAGCGGTCGGGAAAGCCGCCCAGTACGGTCTGTTCGCAGAGCACCTTGAGCGGGCCGTAGTTGGCCAGGAATTCCTGGCTGGGTGGATTGGGCAGCGGCGCGAGCGGGCTGTCTTCATGCAAACCGGCCCCAGAAAAATCGGCAAAGACCGCCAGCGATGAAATAAAACTGTACCAGCCTGCGCTGTTGGCCAGCAGGGCAACCGATTGGCCAACCACCTGCGGCAGGTAGCCGCAGGTATCCACCACCAGATCCCATTCGCCGTTACCCAAGGCGTCCAGTCCCCCGTCGCGGTCGCCATGGCGTTTTTCAACCTGTGGAAACAGATCGGGGTTTGTCTGGCCACGGTTGAAGGTGGTGATCTGGAAGCCTCTCGTCAGCGCCTCTTCCACCACGGCACGCCCTACAAAGGCAGTACCCCCAATCACCAGCATGCGGGTTGTGCTCATAACATTACCTCTTGTCGTTATTGTTGTCTGTCAGCTCATGCCGGATTGTTTGACTCGCGCGCGGCGAATAACTACCGGACAGCTTTTATAGTTCATCATGGTCATTCTTGCAGGTATAAGTTGCTGATATAAATTGCCGGTTTAAGCTGTCGGGCCGGAGCAAGGCCTGGCGGCACACCCTGAAACAATGCCCAAAAACCCGCTGCCTGTGGAATACTTGAAACCCTCAAGGGAATTTATCCCCCACGCGCACTGACTACCCCATGCTGGAATCAATTCTATGAAAGCCGCTGCTGCCATCGATTATCGTGAACTCGCGCGGCGGCGGCTGCCCCACTTCCTGTTCGAGTATATGGACGGTGGCTCCTATGCTGAAAGCACACTCAAGCGCAATATCGACGACCTGGCGTCAATCGCTCTGCGCCAGCGGGTATTGCGTGATGTTGCAACGCTGGACCTTGGCACCGAGTTATTCGGCGAAAAATCCTCTTTGCCAGTGATCCTCGGCCCCATCGGTCTGGCTGGCATGAATGCGCGACGCGGCGAGGTACAGGCAGCGCGCGCTGCACAGGCTGCCGGTATTCCCTTTACCCTTTCCACCGTGTCCACTTGCCCGCTGGCGGAAGTCAGCCATGCCATAGAAAGACCGCTGTGGTTCCAGCTGTATATGATCCGCGACCGCGCCTTTATGGTGGATTTGCTCACTCAGGCCAAAAACGCCGGTTGTACCACTCTGGTTTTTACCGTGGATATGCCAGTGCCAGGATCGCGCTACCGGGATTACCGCTCCGGGCTGGCGGGTGCGGCTGGGATGGGGGGCTCATTGCGGCGATTTTTTCAGGCTGCCTGTCACCCCGCCTGGGCCTGGGATGTTGGACTCTGCGGTCGCCCCCACACGCTGGGCAATGTGGCGCCAGTGCTGGCCGGGCGCACCGGGCTGGAAGATTTTTTTGCCTGGATGCGCAACAACTTTGATCCTTCTGTGACCTGGCATGACTTGCAGTGGATCAGAGACAACTGGACCGGGCAGTTGATTATCAAGGGCATTCTCGACCCCGAGGATGCCATCCAGGCCGTTGAATTCGGCGCTGACGGCATTGTGGTATCCAACCACGGTGGTCGCCAGTTGGACGGCGTGCCCTCCACTGCAGCCGCGTTACCTGCCATTGTCGCAGCTGTGGGAGAGCGCACCACCGTGCTCGCCGACGGTGGCGTGCGCTCCGGCCTTGATGTGGTGCGTATGCTGGCGCTGGGGGCGAAGGGGGTACTACTCGGCCGCGCCTGGGCCTATGCGCTGGCCGCTGACGGCCAGCGCGGGGTTGCCCATGTACTGGCGCTGATGGAAGCGGAGATGCGGGTGGCCATGGCATTAACTGGAGTTACCAGTATCGCGGAAATTACCCGAGATATTCTGGTTCAAAACAGGACGTGAAATAAGCTGTATCCGCAGCAAGTACGGCACATCAATATGTCGTTTATACAGAATACAGTGAACCCATCGGCAAAATACTGCCGCCCTATGCGGGCTGTTTGAAGCTGCGGGCTAGCCGCTGACAAAGGACAGAAAAATTTCCGCCAGGCGCTTTTCCGCCCAGCTGTCGCCCTGGATATTGTCCATAAAACCACAGTGCCCGCCATAAGCCTGCAGCTCAACGTGCAGATTGGCGTTTGGCTCAATGTTGCCGATATCACTTACCGGGATGATGGGGTCGTCCGCAGCGGCAATCAGCCAGGCGGGCATGGCAAGATTTACCAGTCGATTCCCTGTCAGGGCGTAGGCGGCAAAATAGCTGCCAACATCCGGGTACGGCGTATAGCGCGGCACAAAAAAGTGGTTGAGATCATCAATGGTTTTGGCCCCCGCCAGATCATCCCCGTAGCCCAGGTCAGGAAAGTGAATCAACTTGGCGCGCAGAGAGCGCGCCCAGCGCTGAAAGAAATATTTTTCATAGACAAACCAGCCAGTGTTTAGCGCGGCCATGGCATTGGCCGGGTCCACCGGCGGGCAGATGGCTACGACAGCCTTGACTCCCAAATCCCTGCCATGGTCCGCCGCAATGCGCAGGGCAAAATTGCCACCCAGGGAATAACCGCCCAGAAAGACATCGCCATAGTCATGCTGGCCGAGGAAGTTACCGATGGCGCCAGCCACTTCCGGACTGCGGGTTGAATTGAACAATTCCCGATTCAGATGATGGCTGTCGCCGTGATCTCGCAGGTTGAGGCGCAGCACGTCAAAACCCAGGTTCAACAACATCTGAGCGGTGGTCAGCTGGTAGGCAGATTTACTCGACCCCTCCCAGCCATGGAGCAGGATAACCACGGCATTGCGCGGGTCTGGCGACCGGTCGAACTCCCCCACCAATAGCGTGCCGTCGACGGCGGCGAGCTGTAACTGCGTGGTATCCAGTGCCGCTGCAATGCGCGCTGCGCGCAGCCGTTTCGGCCCCAGGCTGTTGAGGATGGTTTGCAGGTGCGCATTGCGCAGCCAGGTAGGCGGGTTGAATGTGGCCATCGATCGCGAAACCGGAACCACAGCAGCCACTGCGCTGGCGTCGGGGCTCACGGCTCAGGTGCCACAAAACGTGTGCTTGACCACTTCATGCAGCTGCGGCGGCCTGGCCAGATCCTCATCATCGCTGCTGTACTCAAAGGGCTGCGCCAGGCGATCAACCAGGCGCTGGAAGGGAACCAGGTCTCCCTCCTGCTCTGCTGCCCTGATGGCCTGGTCGACCAGGTGGTTGCGGGGGATAAAGGTGGGATTTACCGCGTACATTTCCTGCTGTCGGGATTGGTCGCTGCGGTCGTCTTCACTCAGGAGCTCGCACCACTGTCTCACTAGGGGATCAAAGGCCTCCGGCAGCTGAAAGCTGACCTGCGCGGCCCCGCTGTGATGGGGATCAGCCAGGTCGGCCAGGTGGCGGAAGGTGAGGGTGTAATCAAGCTGATGGGTCGCCATCGCCGCCAGCAGTGATTCAACCAGCTGCACAGACGCTTCACTGACAGCGCCAAGCCCCAGCTTGCGGTGCATTCCCGTCTGGTAGGCATCCTCATACTGCTGGTTGAAGTTGTCGAGAATGGCCTGCGCTGTCTCTACCGCCTGCTTCTGTTGCTGTTCAGATGTCTGGTCTTCGCAAAACAGGGGCAGCAGGCACTGGGCAAACCAGGACAGGTTCCACTGGGCGATCACCGGCTGGTTTCGGTAGGCATAGCGCTTGCCGTGGTCGATGGAACTGAAACAGGCATCTGGATCGTAACCGTCCATAAAGGCACAGGGGCCGTAGTCGATGGTTTCGCCACAAATCAGCATGTTGTCGGTGTTCATGACACCGTGGATAAAGCCCACCAACTGCCAGTGGGCAATCAGGCTTGCCTGACGGCTGACAGCCAGCTCCAGCAAGGCGGCATAGGGGTTGTCGGCCTGTCGCGCCGCGGGAAAATCCCGCTCGATCAGATGATCGGCCAGCAGGCGCATGCCCTCCATATCATTCTTGCCAAGAAAATACTGGAAGTGGCCGACGCGGATATGGCTGCGCGCCACGCGGGTGAGAATCGCGCCCGGCAGCACATCGTTGCGGTACACCGGCTCGCCGCTGGTGACCGCCGCCAGGCTGCGGGTGGTGGGAATTCCCAGCGCCGCCATGGCTTCGCTGACGATATATTCGCGCAGCACCGGCCCCAGTGGTGAACGGCCATCACCGCCCCGCGACCAGGGAGTGGGCCCCGAACCCTTGAGCTGGATGTCATAACGGCGGCCACTGACATCGACCACTTCACCCAGCAAAATGGCGCGACCATCGCCGAGCTGGGGATTCCAGCCGCCAAACTGGTGCCCCGCATACACGGTGGCAATGGGCTGCGATTCCGGCAAAATCCGGTTGCCCGCAAAAACCTGCACGGCCTCGTCGGATGCGAGCCAGTCGAGGTCGATGCCCAGCTGCTGCGCCAGCTCTGGGTTGACCCGGATCAGTGCCGGGCTTGCCACCGGAGTCGGCTCCTCGCGGGAATAGAATCGTTCGGGCAGGCGGATATAGCTGTTGTCAAAGGCGATGGGGGTCAAGCGTTCAAATCCTGTAGTTGCTGTTCGGCCTATAGTGCATCACTGGGGACAACCGGGAAAGCCCGGTTTTATCGCAAGACTATTGATGTGGTACGTTTTATTTGAGAGTCCATTCGTGCTGAGCTTGTCGAAGCACTGTCGCCAAGGCCTTCGACAGGCTCAGGCCGAATGGCATTCCCGTTTAATTCGTGCCGGATCAATAACGGGTTTCCTCGCGGCAATTCCATCACTCCCCATACCGTGTAAAAATGGCCAAAACGCTAACAATCTGAAACAAGGTCCCCACCATGAAAATAGGTATCAATGTTATGCCCGTGCCAGCCCCTGAACTGGCCTCTATCGGACAGCGCGCCGAAGCCCTGGGCTTTGAAGGCCTCTACTACGGCGAGCATATCGCCGTGCCAATGACGCTGAAGACTCCCTACCCTGGCAAAATCGGCTATCACGGCAAGGTCACCCAGCTTGAATGCTATGTGGCACTGGGCCACCTGGCCGCAGTGACTACCAGGGTGCGACTCGCCACCGGGTTGTCGGTGCTGCCGATCCGTCACCCCCTGCAAACCGCGCGCGCCATTACCACTATCGACAACCTGTCCGGTGGTCGCTTCGACCTGGTGGTGGGGCTGGGCTCGATTCCGGATGAATACGACGCCATGAATGTCGATTACAAAACCCGCGGCGCACGGATGGATGAGTGGCTGGATATTCTCGACAAGCTGTGGAGCGAGGATGAGCCATCACACAATGGCCGCTTTATGCAATTCGAACCTATCGGTTTTGAGCCCAAACCGGTGCAACAACCCGGACCACCACTCTACCTTGGCGCCTATACCGCAGTCGGATTTGACCGCGCGGTGCGCCGTGCCACCGGCTGGTACGGCGATATCAACAGCCCGGCAAAACTGCGCGAAGTGATCAGGGAGTTCGAACCGATCCACGACAAATATGGCCGTGACCCTGCCAGCTTCAAGTACAAACTGATCCACGCTGCCGGTGTCGATGACCTGCCGAGCCATGACGAGCTGGCGGACTACGCCGACGCTGGCGCCGACTGTATTGTGGTATCGCCCTTTCAGCTGGAAGAAAAAGACGCCGCTGCCAAACTGGAAATTATCGCCGGGGCTTACGCACCCTATCTTCAGCCATGAGACATTAAACAAGCCTTCTCCTTTCGCGGATTTAGCCTTAGGGGAGATCACACAGGCGTGTTTGGTGTAGTTCCGAGAAATAACCACGGATAAGGGAAGCAACGGATGAACGAACTGAAAATCATCGGCGCGGGCCTGGGCCGCACCGGCACCCTGAGCCTTAAAACAGCTCTCGAAATACTGGGCTATGGCCGCTGCTACCACATGCTGGAACTGATCAATGACCCCCAGCGCCTGCGCTACTGGAAGCAACTTGAGCGCACGGGCAGCACCGACATGGCGGCGCTGTTTCAGGGTTACGGGTCTATTGTCGATTATCCTGGCGCTTTCTTTTACCGGGAGTTGCTGGCAGCCAACCCTGACGCCCGGGTGATTCTCACCGTTCGCGATCCACAGAGCTGGTATAAAAGTGCGCTTGCCACCATTTATGGCACCAAGCCCCAGGGCCTTGGCGCCAAGCTCACATCACTGTTGAAGCTGATGACCAACTGCGGCTTTCGCCGCGCATTCCCGGTGTTCCAGTTTGCCGACAAGACCGTCTGGCAAGGCCAGTTCGGTGGCCGCTTTGAAGACCGCGATCATGCCATTGCAGTCTATGAAGCCCATAACCGCGAAGTGAAAACCCATGTCCCCGCATCGCAACTGCTGGTTTACGATGTCAGGGAGGGCTGGGAACCCCTGTGCCGATTTTTGAATGTGCCGGTGCCCGATGCACCCTTTCCCAGCAGCAATAACAAGGAAGAATTTTCCCGCCGGGTGAATCAGCTGATGACCGACGGTGTGATGGATTTACACTGAAATTTGTTCCTGTGGTCAGAAACCCAGCCTGATTGAGGCCCGCGATGAAAACATTGAAAATCGATCTCTATTCTGAAATCAGCTGTCCCTGGTGCCTGATCGCCCTGCGCCGCCTCGACAATGTGCTGGCCAGGGACTGTGAAGGGGTTGAGGTCGATATCGAGCACCATCCGGTCATTCTGCAGCCGGATTGCCCACCCCAGGGTCTGCGCATCGCCGACCTGCTGCTGTCGCGCTACGGCATTACCGATCCGGCAGCGGCCTGGGTGCGACCCCATGCCGAGGCGCGCTCAGCGGGGCTGGAGCTTGATCTGGGTCGCCAGCCCTTTACCTATCCGACACTGGCAGCCCATACCCTGATCCGCCTCGCCCGCCCGCTGGGAAGCCAGCACCAACTGGCGGTGGCAGTCAGTGAAGCCTATTTTCTGGCTGCCAGGAATATTGGCGATGTGGATGTACTGGCAGACATTGCCGCCAGCTTTGGTTTCGACCACCAGCAAGCCATGCGCCTGGCCCGAGACCCGCTTCAACTTGCCGCGACCGAGGACGCCGTGAGCAGGGCCTTTGAAAGGGGTATCCGCTCTGTTCCTCATTTTATTATCAATAACGGAGTGGTACTGAGTGGCAGCCCCACTGAACAGGCTCTGGCAGAGGCTATCAAGCTGCCACCACCAGACTGAGCTTGCCTGTATCTCAATGGCATCTATACTGCTTTTAGTGCGCCACTATCGACCATGCATTTGCCACCCTGCTTAGCAATCCAATCCCGTATGCTATCTGGCCCCGTAAGGACACACTATGAATTCCAGTATTACCCCGCCGCTCAAACCTGTCTTTTTTTGTCTTGTCCTTGTTGCCCTGTGGGCGGGAGTACATCCCCTGGCTGTAGAGGCCGACGACAGCAAGGGCACCCTGACACTGACTCTCGACAACGACCTGTTCGCCTCCGGTACTGACCGCCACTATACCCACGGCACCCAGATGGCCTATGTCAGCGACACCTACATGCCCGCCTGGCTGGACACAGCCCTGTCTATCCTGCCCTTTCACTCTGCTGGCGATGAATCGCGCCTCAGTTGGGCGCTGGGACAGCAGATGTACACACCGTCGGATCTCGACGCGACCCAGCTGATCGTTGATGACCGCCCCTATGCTGGCTGGCTCTACAGCAGCTTCGGGGTTTTGTCGGAATCCACCCACAACAGCAACCGTCATGTGGATGTCCTCGAACTGATCGTGGGGGTAGTGGGGCCCGACTCCGGCGCCGAAAACACTCAAAAGGCCATTCACAAGCTGCTCGACTCCGATGAACCCATGGGCTGGGACAACCAGCTCGACGATGAAGTGACTGCAGACCTGCGTTACCAGCGCAAGTGGTCGTTGCGCCTGGTGGACAATTACATCGATGTATTGCCCTTCACCGGCTTTACTCTCGGCAGTTCTCAGCGCCGCGTCAGCACCGGCTTTACCTTCAGGCTGGGGTCGGGGTTGAATACCGACTACGGCCCACCCCTGATCCACCCCAAGGAGGGTACAGCCAGCTACTTCAAGCCCAATCAGTCGTTCTACTGGTACCTGTTTGTGGGCGCCCAGGGCGAGTATGTGGACTACAACATTTTTCTTGATGGCAATCGCGATGGCGACAGTCACAGTGTCGACAGGGAGGAGTGGCTAGGCAATGTGCAGGCAGGCGCCGTGATGGGGGCGGGCAACTGGCGGGTGGCTGTGACCAACCTGTTTGTCACCCGGGAATTCGCCACCCAGGAGCAGTCGGACGAATACGGGTCGATTTCGGTATCCTACCGCTTTTAGGTTATGCATACAGCGTGAAGCAACGCAGAATCCCCTAGGGCCTGTTAACACTATTTGGATTATCGTCGCTGGAGGCCATTTTTTCGGCCAGCGAGGCGGAAGGAGAGAAGCATAGTGGGCCTATGGAAGCGACTGACAACGAAGCTGGACGGAAAAATGGCCCCAGCCCTGCGGGTTGCGCCTAAAAAAGCACCACTCGTCGTTGCTCCTCACTCATTTGGATCAACCAAACTACGCTCGTCGCGCCTTGATTGGTGCTTTTTTAGACACAACGCCGACAATTCAAATAGTGTTAACAGGCCCTAATTCCCATCATCAGGTTTCAGCCCCATGCGCACTCTTGTCTACCGACTGCTCAAGACTGTCTTTGTGATTGCCCTCATCGTATCGGCCATCGGCAAACTGAGCGGCAATCCACTTCTCAGCGAGGCGTTTACCAAGCTGGGTTATCCGCTCTATATGATGACCATACTCGGAGCCTGCTATCTGGCGGGCGTGGCGGGAATTCTCCAGCCGCGCTACAGGCTGGTGCAGGAGTGGGCCTATGCCGGTTTTGTCTTTGCCCTCGGCGGTTCGTTTTTCTCCCACCTGCTGGCGGGACAGGCGTTTGCCACCTCAGTGCCTTCGCTGGTCCTGCTGGCCATGGTTATAACGGTGTACTGGCTGGAAAAGTCACGCCCGGGCCGGGTCGCCTGATACCGCTTACGGCTTGCTGGTGGCTGGCAGTTTGCGCGGCCAGGGCAGCAGGCGGCGCCGGAACCACAGCAGGCCCAGCGCCAGGGACAGATAGATGGCGGGTTCGATCCAGCCGCTTTTCAGCGACCACCAGAAATGCACGCAGACCAGCAACAGCGCCGGATAGATCAGGCTGTGGAGTGTTTTCCAGCGTCGCCCCAGGCGCCGGACCAGTGCCGGGAACGATGTCAGCGCCAGTACGGCGAGAATCAACCAGGCGCTAAACCCGAGCAGGATATAGGTGCGTTTCACCAGTTCATCGCCGATCAAGCCCCAGGCAAAGGCCAGGTCGAGACTCAACCAGGTGGCAAAATGCAGACAGGCCCAGGCAAAGCACCACAATCCCAGGGGCCGCCGCAGGCGGATCAGTTGGCCAAAGCCCAACCCCCGCGCCAGGGGTGATACCAGCAGGGTCAGCAGCAACAGGCGCAGGGCGCCCAGGCCGAGAAAATGAATCAGCTCCTTGACCGGATCGCCCCCCAGCGCTCCGCGGGGTATGGCGTAAAACAGCCAGACAAGGGGCAGCAGGGCGCCGAGATGGACCGCTACCTGCAACACCCGCACCAGGGGCTTGCGGTACTGGCGCGGCGGCGCAGGCTGGCTGGTTGTCGACATCAGGCGGGCTAGAAAAATTTCCGCAGGTTCATCCCTGCATACAGGGACGCCACCTGCTCGCCATAGCCATTGAACGCCAGGGTCGGCTGGCGCTTCACATCCAGCAGGCCACCCGGACCAATAAAGCGCTCGCTGGCCTGGGACCAGCGCGGGTGGTCCACCTCGGGATTCACATTGGCGTAAAAACCGTATTCCTGGGGAGCGAGAAGATTCCAGCTGGTGGGCGGCATTTTCTCCAGCAGGCGGATGCTGACGATGGACTTGATGCCCTTGAAGCCGTACTTCCACGGCACGACAAGGCGCACCGGCGCGCCGTTCTGGGGCGGCAGTGTCTGGCCATAGATGCCGAGGGACAGCAGGGTCAACGGATGCATGGCCTCGTCCATGCGCAGGCCTTCCACATAGGGGTAGTCGATGCCGCCACCGACAAAGGACGATCTTTGCCCCGGCATCTGTTCCGGGTCATAGAGGGTTTCAAAGGCCACATAGCGCGCCTTGCTGGTGGGTTCGAAGCGCTTGAGAAATTTACCCAGTTCCAGGCCCACCCAGGGGATCACCATCGACCAGGCCTCGACACAGCGCATCCGGTAGATGCGCTCTTCAAGAGCGGCGCTGCCGATCAGCTCGCCAATGTCGACCGTGCCGGGTTTGGCCACCTCCCCCTCGACCCGCAGGGTCCATGGCTCGGTTTTGAGCCCCTGACTGTTGCGCGCAGGATCGGTTTTGTCGGTGCCAAATTCGTAATAATTGTTGTGGTTGGTCGCCTTCTCCTCCGGCGTCAGGATCAGGCCTGATTCCAGCTTACCCGCCTGGTAGCGCAGCGGGGCGCGGGGCGCCGCGCCTGTTGCTGGCGTTTGTGGCGCTGAGGGCGAGAGAAAATCCAGCAACCCCGCCTGGGAGCCCGTGGCAGCCAGTGCAGTGCCAGCTCCCAACCCCTGCAAAAAGCGTCGCCGGTTGAGGTATACGTCTTCGGGGGTCACCTGATTTTCGCCCGCTTCGCCTCGGGTCAATGACTTGATCAACATACGCTGCCTCACAGTGGAAGTTGGGTGGCCTGAGCATACTCTTTTACGACAGCCATCTGCCGCCATTTATTCCCCATGCGGTGAATGCGTTGAATGAGCTGCGATCCCTGCAAACATTCCGATCCACCATGGCTGTGGCTACTGAGTCTTTGTCGTCTGGTACAGGTCGTTTCTTACAACAGATTACACCCCTGACTGTTATTTGGCCTGTTTCCTGATCCATGCAACCCATCAGCGACAAATATCCCGGTTTGCTCCCTTTCAGCCCGGTTTCTCAGTAAGATGCGTTGATCAAACAGCTTCCACCCTATGCCTGAGGTGAATCAAGCTGATTTCAAACGGAGATTTCGCAGACCGCCATGAAAACCATGCTCAGAGCCCTCTTTCGCCCTATTCTCCAGCCCTTTGAAAAGGGCAGTGAACCCTATGCCTACAAACCGCTCAACCGCAAGCTCTTGATTGTGATGGGCGTGCTTTTTTCCGGCCTGGCCCTGGCTGTTTTTTTTGTCGCCAGGGGCGGCGAAGGCCTGGGGTTTTTGCTGCCGGTGATCGTGTTTGGCGTCGTTGGCACTGTCTGTTTTGTGGTGGGAGGCCTGGGTAATGAGAGGGCCGTGTCGAAAATCTGGGGCAACAAATAGTCTGCCCACTCACGCATCAAAGAATCCCGCTGCCCATGATTGAATACAGCCATAGCAAAGTGGTGAGCGTTGCCCAGGCCATTGACCTTTATCAGCGTTCGACTCTGGGTGAGCGGCGCCCGGTAGACAGGCCGGATATTTTTGCCGGTATGCTGGATAACGCCAGCCTGCTGCTGACGGCCTGGCATGGCGAGACCTTGGTGGGCATTGCCCGCACCCTCACCGATTTCACCTACGTCGCCTATCTTGCCGATCTGGCCGTGGATACGGCCTATCAGCAACAGGGTATCGGCAAGCAGTTGATCAATGAAACCCGGCTGAGGCTTAAACCGGAATGCATGATCGTGCTGCTGGCTGCGCCCAAAGCCCATCAATACTATGAACAGCTGGGTTTTGAGTCCAACCCGCGCGGCTGGATGCTGCGCGGATCGTAGCTGCATCAGCAAGTCTACCTGGCAAGGTTGTAGCGCTGCTGACGATACAACCAGGATGGCAGCAGTGAGTGGGCCAGGGCTGCCTTCCTGGCCGCGGGGCGAGCCTCTCCCTTCATGGTCAGCACCCGGCTGACAAAATCATAGCGGCCCGCAAGGGCGGTTTTCTCCGGTCGCAACACCGTTACCCCTTCACCCTGCATCAGAGCAAAATAGTTTTCGAACTGCATCAAAGCCCGGCCTGGTGACTGCTGCTGCTCAGGCGCACTCATATCCCGGCCAATCATCGGGTGTGAGGTATTGAGGCCCATCAGCGACAGCAGGGTGGGGGCCAGATCAATCTGGCTGGCGATGCTGGTGATGCGCTTCGGTTCCAGATCGGCGCCGAGAATCAGACCCGGAATATGGAAGCGCTCGATGGGCACCAGGCTGTCACCATAGACGCGAATGTCGTGGTCAGCGACCACCAGGAACAGGGTATCCTTCCAGTAATCACTGTTGCGGGCTTTATCAAAGAACTGTCCGACGGCGTAATCCGCATATTTGACCGCGTTGTTGACGGTTTGCTTTTCGGCATCATGCAACTTGATGCGACCATCGGGAAACTCAAACGGCGAGTGATTGCTGGAACTGAAAGCAAACACCAAAAACGGCTTGTCCCTGGCGTGCAGCTCTTCAATACGCTGATGGGTTTTGTTGAGCAGATCTTCGTCGGAGACACCCCAGCTACCCTCGAATACCGGGTTCTCGTAGTCATGCTGGCCGATCACCGACTGGAAGCCGTTACCCAAAAAGAACGTCGCCATATTGTCAAAATGGGGTTCGCCACCGTAGATAAACTCGGTGAAATAGCCATTCTCGCCCAGCAGTCCGGCCAGGGTAAAAAAGTTATCCTGGGACAGGGACAGTTTGACCACACTGCGCGCTGGCGTGGGTGGATAGCCGCTGATCACCGCCTCGATGCCCCGCACAGAGCGGGTACCGGTGGCGTACAACTGCTCGAACCACCAGCCCTGATGCTTGAGTTTTTCCAGCTCGGGGGTAACGGCAACGCCACCCAGAGACTCGACAAAGGTCGCGCCCAGGCTCTCCTGCAACACTATCACTAGGTTCAGCGGCTTGGCACGCTGGTGGGTGGCTTTCTGTACATGGGCTGTGGGCAATTGCACATCACCATCTGCCTGCAACCAGGGATAGAGTGTGTGCAGCTCGGTCATGATTTCGTCCTGGCTGAGATCGCCATACACTTCCGATGAACGCCCTTCGTGCTTGAGGTTGTAGATGGCGAAGACCACCGACCAGCTGGAATTGATCATCAGGCTGTTCACCAGGGCATCCGGCGTCATGGCAAACATGGCCGGGTTGGCGGGGCGATGGCCCAGGGATGAACGAATCATCAGCACCAGCACCGGCACCGTGATCAGCCATACGATGAGCATCTTCCACAGTGGCCATCCGGGACGGTAATCATCTGCCAGAGTAACCCTGAAAAGGCGGGTGATGCCCCATGCCGCCAGAATCGTAACGACTGTTCCCAGCAAAAGCGGCAAGCGGAATCCTTCCCACAGGGTGGAAAACACCTCCCTGGGGTATTCCAGGTATTCCACAAACAGGCGGTTGGGACGCAGATCGTACTGCATGATAAAGGTGGGCGTGGAGGTCTCCATAAACACCAGCAGCGCAACCGCAAACACGCCCCAAACCATGCTCAGCCTGCGCCACAGCGGCCAGCCGATGCGGTTGGCGAACAACGGCATTACCAGCATCAGCGGCACCAGTAGCAGGCCCAGCATGATCAGATCGGCCCGCACACCCTGCAGAAAGATTGTCGTCAGGTCGGTGGCTGCCGTGACTCGCTTGAACTGCCACACCACCAGGCCCAGCCTGGACAGGGACAGCACAGCCAGCCCCAGCAGGAGAATCAACAACACAGGTTGAAATGGCCCGCAAGCCTTGAAAGCACGATTGATCCGCATGGCTGGATTCTCAGTCACTGTACTGCCGCCATGGCAGTACAAAAATAGCCATCCATGCTAGTGATGGAAACTTAAGGGACTCTTAAGCGGTGAAGTCGAAAAATTATTGTTAGTGCTTTTAGGTATGGCCGTTTTGCACCGCAACCGCTGAGCATATTCAGCGGCGCATCCGGTGGGATAACAGGCCAAAAAAAACCGGTTCCACTACGGCGGAACCGGTTTTTTTATGACAACTCAGGAATATATCGCCGAACTACTGCGACATATCCTGGGCAGCTTCTTCAGCAGCCGGTTTTTCTTCGGCCAGGGCTTCCTTGATGGACAGCTTGACGCGTCCGCGGTTGTCCACGTCCAGCACCTTGACTCTCACGGTCTGGCCTTCCTTCAGGTAGTCACTGACGCTGGCAACGCGTTCGTCGGCGATCTGGGAAATGTGTACCAGTCCGTCGGTGCCAGGCATAAAGGTCACAAAGGCGCCGAAATCGACGATGCGGGCAACCACACCTTCGTAGATACGACCAATTTCCGCTTCGGCGGTGATAGCGCCGATGCGATCCACTGCAGCCTTGAGGCCTTCGGCGTTATCGCTGTAGATGCGGATATTGCCGCTGTCTTCGATATCGATGGTGGCGCCGGTTTCTTCGGTGAGGGCGCGGATGGTGGCGCCGCCCTTGCCGATCACATCGCGGATTTTATCGGGATCGATCTTCATGGTGTGGTAACGCGGTGCGCTTTCAGACACCTGGGCGCGACCTTCGGCAATCACCTTGTTCATCTCACCGAGGATATGCAGGCGGGCGTGCATGGCTTGGGTCAGCGCGGTTTCCATGATTTCTTCGGTGATGCCTTCGATCTTGATGTCCATCTGCAGGGCGGTAACACCCTGGGCAGTACCGGCCACCTTGAAGTCCATGTCGCCGAGGTGATCCTCGTCGCCGAGGATATCGGTGAGTACGGCAAAGCCTTCAGGATCTTTCACCAGACCCATGGCAATACCGGCTACCGGCGCCTTGAGGGGCACGCCCGCATCCATCAGCGCCAGGCTGGTGCCGCACACGGATGCCATGGAGCTGGAACCATTGGATTCGGTGATCTCGGACACAACCCGCAGGGTGTAGGGGAAGCCTTCCTGACCGGGCAGCACCGCAGCAACACCGCGACGCGCGAGACGACCGTGACCCACTTCGCGACGACCGGTAAAGCCAACACGACCGCACTCGCCCACCGAGTAGGGAGGGAAGTTGTAGTGCAGCATGAACGGATCTTTGCGCTCGCCTTCGAGGGCGTCGATGATCTGCGCGTCGCGCAGAGAACCGAGGGTCGCGGCTACCAGAGCCTGGGTTTCACCGCGGGTAAACAGGGCGGAACCATGCACCTTGGGCAGTACGCCAACCTGGATGCTGATGGGGCGGACGGTCTTGCTGTCGCGGCCATCGATGCGGGGTTCGCCACGGATGATGCGGCCGCGGACGATTTTCTTTTCGAGCTTCTTGAAAGCGCCTTTGACCTGATCGGCAGTCACACCGGTCTCTTCACTGACCAGGGCTTCAAGGGCCGCAGAACGAGCGCTGTCGATGGCGCTGACACGGGCCTGCTTGTCGGTGGTGCTGTAGGCGGCATCCAGCGCCGGACCAGCCTGGGCTTTGAGGGCTTCGGCCAGATCCAGGTTTTCAGCGGGCGCCTGCCAGTTCCAGCGCGGTTTACCGCACTCGCGAACCAGCTCGTCGATTACCAGAATCGCCGCCTGCATTTCCTGGTGGGCGTAAAGCACGGCGCCCAGCATCAGGTCTTCGGGCAGTTCCTTGGCTTCGGACTCGACCATCAGCACCGCATCGCGGGTGCCGGCTACAACCATCTCCAGATCAGAAGTCACCAGATCGGAATAGGTTGGGTTGAGCAGGTAGCCGTTGGCCTGTGAATAACCGACGCGGGCCGCAGCAATAGGGCCGTTGAACGGTATACCGGAAATCGCCAGCGCTGCGGAGGTGCCGAGCATGGCAGCGATATCGGGATCGATATTCTTGTCGGCTGACAGCACGGTACAGATAACCTGCACTTCATTCTTGTAACCGGCGGGGAACAGGGGGCGGATGGGCCGGTCGATCAGGCGCGAGGTGAGAGTTTCTTTCTCGCTGGGACGCCCTTCTCGCTTGAAAAAGCCGCCAGGGATTTTCCCGGCCGCATAGGCTTTTTCCTGGTAGTTGACGGTGAGGGGGAAGAAATCCAGCCCCTCTTTGGCTTCCTTGGCGCCAACCACGGTACACAGAACGCTGGTGTTATCCATGGTGCAAAGCACAGCACCAGTAGCCTGGCGGGCAATGCGGCCCGTTTCCAGGGTGACGGTATGCTTGCCGTATTGAAATGATTTAATAATGGGATTCATATTGTGTCCTTCTCAAACAAAGACGGCTCCCGAGGAGCCGTCTGAATGCATTAACGACGCAGGCCGAGTCTTTTGATCAGTTCGGCATAGCGGGGAGCGTCTTTGCCTTTGAGGTAATCCAGCAGCTTGCGACGCTGGTTTACCATGCGGATCAGACCGCGACGTGAGTGGTGGTCTTTTTTATGGCCTTCAAAGTGGCCCTGCAGTTTGTTGATATTGGCGGTGAGCAATGCAACCTGAACTTCCGGTGAACCTGTATCGGATTCCGCCCGGGCGTAGTCTTTGGTAATTGCTGCTTTTTCCTGTGCACTCAGTGCCATGATACTTTCTCCACTATGCGATGATTGATTCGGGGATGTCCGCGCATAGGTACAGACACCCTAGGTCGGCTCACTATGAGCCAATTCGTTACCTGCTATTTGATCAGGCTTGAGCCGCTGGGCTTGCGCCTTGCGGTTCCACCACCAGGCGCTTGGGCGCCAGGCGGCCATCTTCCAGCACTTCGCCAACCCCGAGAAACTGGCCGCCGCTTTCAAAGATGCGCACTATATCGCCTTCCTGCGCTTCGCGGTAGGCTTTGGGGGCCGTCACCGGCTGGCCGCGGCGGAAATACCAGGCCACAGATTCCGGCAGATCGACCGCCATCAGATGGGCAACAGACGCATCCACCGGCTTGAGCAGGTAATCCAGGTCTTCACCCAGGCAGTTTTCCCGCAGTGTTTCGAGCTCGGCCAGAGTGATACTGTCCTGATCGCTAAAACAGCCCGCTTCGCTGCGGTGCAATTTGCTGACATGGGCGCCACAGCCCACAGCCGCGCCGAGGTCTTCCGCCAGGGTGCGGATATAGGTGCCCTTGCTGCAGCGAATTTCCACATCTGCCTCGGCCTCTTCGCCAGGGCGAAAGGCCAGCAGGCGGTAGCTGTAGATCGTCACCGGTCTTGCGTTGCGCTCCACCTCGACACCCTGGCGCGCCAGTTTGTAGAGGGGAACACCATCAACTTTCAGGGCCGAGTACATGGGCGGCACCTGCATGATATCGCCGACAAAACCCTCAATGGCCCCAACCACCTGCTGCTCGGTGAGAGCTGCCGCACTGTGGCGTTCCAGCACCTCGCCCTCGGCATCCGCCGTGGTGGTGGTGGCGCCAAAGCGGAAGGTGCTCAGGTAGCACTTGTCCGCATCCAGCAAAAACTGGGTAAATTTGGTGGCTTCGCCAAAGCAGATGGGCAGCACGCCGGTCGCCAGGGGATCGAGGCTGCCGGTGTGTCCCGCCTTGGCGGCGTAAAACAGGTACTTGGCTTTTTGCAGGGTGTCGTTGGAGGTCATTCCCGCTGGCTTGTTGACCACCAGAATACCGCTGACGGGCCTGCCCCGTTGCTTGCGACCCAATTACTCGTCCTCCGACTGGCTTTTGGCCTGGTCTTTGGCGAGCGCCAGATCGATCAGCGCCGACAGCTTCTGGCCGCGCTCGCCGCTGCCGTCGTAGTAGAAACGCAGCTTGGGGATGGAGCGCATGCGGATCGACTTGGCCACCTGGGCACGCAGAAATCCTGCCGCGCCATTGAGGATATCGAGGGCGATTTTGGCGTCTTCTGCCTCCTTGGGTACCACAAAATTGATATACACCTTGGCGAAGGACATGTCGCGGCTGACTTCCACTGCCGTGATATTGACCATCCCCAGACGCGGGTCGCCCATCTCGTCGCGGATAAGCTGGACAAGCTCCCGCTGCAGGGCGTCGGCAACCCGGTCTGTGCGGCTGAATTCTCTTGGCATGGGCTGGTTGGCGCATGGCTGATAACAGTCTGTTGAGCACTGTTATGACAGTTTGCGCGCCACCTCCTTCACGTCGAACACTTCAATCTGGTCACCGGGGCGAACGTCATTGTAGTCCTTCACGCCAATACCGCATTCGGTACCACTGCGCACTTCGTTGACATCGTCCTTGAAGCGGCGCAGGGATTCGAGCACGCCCTGATAGACCACCACGCTGTCGCGCAACACGCGGATCGGCTTGCTGCGGTGCACCGAGCCTTCGGTGACGATACAGCCGGCAATCTGGCCCAGCTTGGGCGACTTGAAGACTTCGCGCACTTCGGCGATACCGATGATTTCCTCGCGGATTTCCGGCGACAGCATGCCGGACAGCGCCTGCTTCACATCGTCGAGCAGGTTGTAGATCACGCTGTAATAGCGAATCTCGACGCCTTCCGCTTCCGCCCGACGGCGACCGGAGGCATCAGCGCGGACATTAAAGCCCATCACCACCGCACCCGAGGTAATCGCCAGGTTGATGTCGGATTCGTTGAGACCGCCGACACCGGAGGAAATGACATTCACACCCACTTCATCGCTCTGGATATCGGCGAAGGAAGAGAGGATCGCTTCCAGGGAGCCGCGCACATCGGCCTTGACGACAACGGGCAGGACTTTCTTGGCGACATTTTCGCCAAAGTCGGCAAACATGTTTTCGAGCTTGGCCGCCTGCTGGCGCGACATGCGCTCATCGCGGGCTTTTTGCTGGCGGAATGTCGCCACTTCACGCGCCTTGCGCTCATCGGCAACCACGACAAATTCATCACCGGCATTGGGCGCAGCATCGAGACCGATGATTTCCACCGGAATGGATGGACCAGCATCGGTAACCGCCTTGCCGGTTTCATTCGCCATGGTGCGGATACGGCCAACACTCTCACCGGCCAGCACCAGATCGCCCTTGCGCAGGGTACCCTGCTGGACCAGTGCCGTGGCAACAACGCCCCGGCCCTTTTCCATGCGCGCTTCGATAATCACGCCACTGGCCGGTACATCCTTGGATGCGGTCAGCTCCATCAGCTCGGCCTGCAACAGTACCGCTTCCAGCAGGGCATCAATGCCGTCACCGGAGTGGGCGGACACCTTGACGAACTGGGTGTCGCCACCCCATTCCTCGGGGATAACGCCCTTGGCGGACAGCTCATTGGTGACGCGCTCGGGGTCGGCGGCTTCCTTGTCCATCTTGTTGATGGCAACAACAATGGGCACTTCCGCAGCCTTGGCATGCTGGATCGCTTCAATGGTTTGCGGCATCACGCCGTCGTCGGCAGCCACCACCAGGATCACGATGTCAGTGGCCTTGGCACCGCGGGCACGCATGGCGGTAAAAGCCGCGTGGCCAGGGGTGTCGAGGAAAGTGATCATGCCCCGCGGGGTATCCACGTGGTAGGCGCCAATGTGCTGGGTGATACCACCGGCTTCACCGGAGGCCACGCGGGTGGCGCGGATATGATCGAGCAATGAAGTCTTGCCGTGGTCGACGTGACCCATCACGGTAACCACCGGCGCGCGGTGCTCCTGATTGTCGCTGCCGAGCATGGCGATCTGCTCCTTGAGCTGATCCTCAATGGCATCAGCGGACACCGGCACAGGGCGATGTCCCATCTCCTCAACAATCACTGCCGCAGTTTCCTGATCAATGCTTTCATTGATCGTCACCATGGTGCCGAGCTTCATCAATTCCTTGATCACCACCACGGCTTTGACAGACATGCGCTGGGCGAGATCGCCGACAGTAATGGTCTCGGGAATCTCGACGTCGTAGACAATCTTGTCAGTGGGCTTTTTGAAGGTGTGCTTGTTCTCGATGCGCACAATCGGGCCGCCGGATTTGAGGCGCGGCTTTTTGTTGCCATCCTCGTCGTCGATCACCAGGAGTTCTTCGGGGCGCTGCTTGCGACCCTTCATGTCCTTGGTTTTGACCTTTTTCTTGAGTTTGCCCTCTTCGTCCTCATCTTC
Source organism: Gammaproteobacteria bacterium BRH_c0 (assembly GCA_000961645.1). Taxonomy (GTDB): domain Bacteria; phylum Pseudomonadota; class Gammaproteobacteria; order Pseudomonadales; family Porticoccaceae; genus NAT127. Next base: position 27,207 of record LADM01000122.1, read on the forward strand.
AGGACGGATTTTCTTCTTCAGGGTTTTGTCGTCAGGCTTGCCATCCGGCTGATCGTGGATGACAGGCTTGGCCGTAGTCGCCGGCTTGTGGCTGACGGGCGTTTCTACTGCAGCCGGGGCTGAGGCCTGTTCTTCAGCCTGGTCAGGCGCGGTGGCCTGCTGCTCGCGCTGCCGCTTTTCGTCTTCTTCAGCCTTGCGGCGACCGGCAATGGCCGCCAGACGCTTGGCCTCGGCATCGTCCACTAAAGACGAGCGGCCCGACGCCGGTGCAACAGTGCGCTCTTCAGCCGGTGCCTCGGCTACCGGCTCGTCGATTTCGACAGCTTCGGCATCCTGCTGGTCGGCAATCTTCACGTAGGTGCGTTTCTTGCGCACCTCGACATTCACCGTTTTCTTGCCGGTGGTCTTCAGTGTGCTTACCGTCTTGCGGCGCAGGGTGATCTTTTCGGTCTCGCGCGGTTTTTCGCCGTGCAGACTTTTCAGATAGACCAGCAACTGCTGCTTTTCTGCATCGGTAACCGCCTCATCCGGCGAGGTATGCTTCAACCCCGCCTCACTCATCTGCTTGAGCAGACGGTCTACGGACGCCCCTACAACCTCGGCAAGTTGACTCACGGTAACTTCAGCCATTCACATTCCTCTTTATTAAGTCATCCGGCATGTGCCGTACTTCACTCTTCGGCAAACCAGGGGGCACGGGCACTCATGATCAGGGCCCCGGCACGTTCTTCGGTCATACCGTCAATATCCAGCAGGTCATCCACCGCCTGCTCGGCAAGATCTTCCATGGTGACAATACCGCGGCTGGCCAGAATATGGGCCAGGGCGTTGTCCATACCCTCCATGGTCAGCAGATCTTCTGCTGGTGCGACATCCGCAAATTCCTCTTCACTCGCCAGCGCCATGGTCAGCAGTGCATCCTTGGCCCGCTCGCGCAATTCAACGGCAATTTCTTCATCAAAACCGTCGATGCCCATCATCTCTTCGAGAGGTACATAGGCAACCTCCTCGACCGAGCTGAAGCCTTCCTCCACCAGTACAGTGGCGATGTCTTCATCAATGTCGAGGAATTTCATAAAGGTTTCGACCAGCGAACCCGCCTCTTCATCGTGCTTGGCTTCCGCTTCACCCACGCTCATGACGTTGATTTTCCAGCCGGTGAGGTCAACAGCGAGGCGGACATTCTGGCCGCCACGGCCAATGGCCTGGGCGAGATTGTCATCAGCGACGGCGACATCCATGCTGTGGGCATCCTCATCGACGACGATGGATTCCACTTCGGCAGGCGCCATGGCATTGATTACCAGCTGCGGGGGGTTGTCGTCCCACAGTACAATATCAATGCGCTCGCCACCCAGCTCGTTGGAAACAGCCTGCACCCGTGCGCCGCGCATACCCACACAGGCGCCCACCGGGTCAATGCGACCATCATTGGTCTTGACCGCTATCTTGGCTCTGGAGCCGGGATCGCGGGCTGCGCCGCGAATCTCGATGACCTGTTCGGCGATTTCGGGCACTTCAATGGTGAAGAGCTTAATCAGCATTTCGTTGCAGGCACGGCTCAAAAATAGCTGCGGCCCGCGGGCCTCAGGGCGGATATCGGTGAGGATCGCACGCACCCGGTCATTGACCCGGAACACTTCGCGGCCTACCAGTTCTTCCCTGGTCAGCACCGATTCGGCGTTGTTGCCGAGATCGACAATCAGGTGCTCGCGGGTCACTTTCTTGACGATGCCACTGACCAGCTCACCGACCTGGTCGCGATACTGATCGGCAATCAGGGCGCGCTCGGCATCGCGCACCTTTTGCACAATAACCTGCTTGGCGGTCTGGGCGGCAATACGACCAAAGTTGATGTTTTCAACTTTCTCCTCGAAAACATCACCCACCTTGAGATTCGGGTCCTTTTCAATCGCTTCTTCGGTGGTCAGCTGGGTGCCCAGCTCGGCAAGCACATCATCAGCGACAACTTCCCACCAACGGAACGTGTCGTACTCCCCGGATTTGCGGTCGATGACAACGCGGATATTGGCTTCCTCGTCGTAGCGCTTTTTGGTGGCGATAGCCAGAGCCTGTTCAATGGCTTCAAAAATAACGCTTTCGGAAACGCCCTTCTCGTTGGAAACGGCTTCCGCAACCATCAAGATTTCTTTATTCATTCCTCAGCCTCTTTTGTCGTCGGCCCGAAGTGGGGGACTACATTTGCCTTATCGATCGTATCAATGGGGAAAAGGTATTCGTGATTCTCGACCGCCATCACCACCTCGTCGCCCTCCACACCTACCAGTCGACCCTTGTACTTCCTGCGGCCTTCGTAGGGAACCTTCAAACGCACATTGATTTCTTCACCGGCAAAGCGAGCGTATTGGTCGGCTGTGTAGAGCGGCCTGTCCATGCCCGGAGAAGAAACTTCGAGGGTATATTCGCCCTGGATGGGATCTTCCACATCCATGACACTGCTGATCTGGCGGCTGACCCGCTCGCAATCTTCAACCAAAATGCCTTCGGGCCTTTCGATATAGACGCGCAGGGTGCTGTGCCTGCCACTGCTGAGATACTCAAAACCCCACAGGTCGTAACCCAGGGCAGTCACCACGGGCTCCAACAGTTGCAGCAGTTTGCCTTGCCTTGTGCCTACGCTCAAGCTTGTCTCCACCATAAAAAAATGGGCCTGCGGCCCATTTTGCTGGCGGCTCACAGGCCACCTAACAAAAAGCCCCTGATAAGGGGCCTTTTGGAATGCGCGCAGACCGCAACGCAATGTTGGTAGCGGGGGCAGGATTTGAACCTACGACCTTCGGGTTATGAGCCCGACGAGCTACCAGGCTGCTCCACCCCGCATCAAATCGTATGCTGTCCCTGCATGGCCGGTTTCCCGTTTTGACAGGCCTGGTAACCTGTCATGCCACTACTGCAAATCATCCTTGACCTGCTCCCTTCAGACGCTTTCCGTACCGGCTTCAGCGGTGAAGGGCGTGCATTCTATAGCCGCATCCGGATATCGTCAAGCCTTATATGGCCGCTCTTCCTGAATGCCCGGCAATCATTTTGACTTGCCAACAGCGCCTGTCATTTTCAGCTGAAAAATCAGATAACCTGCTTTTCCAGCCATATTCACAAAGCACTGCAATTTGAAAATGGTGCCCAAGGCCGGACTCGAACCGGCACAGCTTACGCCACTACCCCCTCAAGATAGCGTGTCTACCAATTCCACCACTTGGGCTGAACTCTTCACTTATCACTTACTCACGACCCGATTCAGCGGGCGCTTCCGGTACAGCAGGAACCTCACTGGCAGGGCCGGAATCGGCAGGCGCCATGACCGGAATATCGCTCTCCGGCACAGGCTGGCTATCCGTCTGCTCAATGGTCGGGATAAAGGAATCACCAACCCCGGCCTTGTGTTTCGCCATCACAGCCAGACTGATACTGGTGGCAAAAAACAGGGCTGCCAGAATCGCCGTGGCCTTGCTGAAAAAATTCCAGCTGCCGGTACTGCCAAACAGTGTCTGGGACGCACCGGCGCCAAAAGAGGCTCCCGCCTCGGCGCCCTTACCCTGCTGCAGCAACACCAGGGCAATAATAGCCAGGGCTGTCAGCAAGTGTATTACCAGAATAATCTGCATCATTACCTTTGGTCCGCCTGTCTGCAAATTGCAGCAAATTCATCCGCGATCAGGGACGCGCCGCCAATCAGACCGCCGTCAATATCCGGCTGGGAAAACAATTCACCAGCATTGGCAGCCTTGACGCTGCCGCCGTACAAAATCCGTGTCAGCTCCCCTGGCGCACCCAGCTGCTCGCGTATCGCCGCATGGACTTCCTGCGCTTGCGCCGGGCTGGCGGTGAGACCCGTGCCAATCGCCCATACCGGTTCGTAGGCAATCACTGCTGAAGCAACACTCTCCAGGCCGACCCTGTCCACAACAGCATTGATCTGCTCGCGCACAACGTCTCTTGTGCTCCCGGACTGCCGATCTGCGAGGGTTTCGCCTACGCACAGCAGTGGTATCAACCCCGCTTGCAGCGCGGCGGAGAACTTGTCTGCCACCTCGGCACTGCTTTCGCCAAATACTGTGCGCCGCTCGGAATGGCCCACCAATACAAAGCGACAACCAACATCCCTGAGCATCGCACCGCAAACCTCGCCGGTGAACGCACCCTCATCCGTGACAGTGCTCAAATTCTGCGCTCCCAGGGAAATAACCCTGGGGCCCTGTTCGAGGAGTGTCGCGGCCAGTGACAGGTAAACAGCGGGAGGGAACACCGCGGTTTCAACGGATACACCAGCCAGGAGGGTTTTCAGGGATTCCAGATGGGATGCAACAAAGCCTCGCGAGCCGTGCATTTTCCAGTTACCCGCTACCAGCGGTTTGCGCATCACCCTTCCTGTCCTTTCCAAGCCGTCCTCGAAGGGGCGCAAATGGTAGCGAAGTCGTCCGGATTATACAAGCAGGCAAAGCGCTTCATAACAGGACTTTTTCCACTGTGTCGGCGACCTGTCTGGCCAGTCTGTTGACCAGCTCTTGATCGACGCCTTCCACCATCACCCTGATCAAGGGCTCAGTGCCGGATGGACGCAACAGTACCCGCCCGTTGCCCGCCAACGCTGCCTCCGCCTCCACTACTGCTGCGCGAATTTCGGGCAGATCGACAACGGCGACCTTTTCCTTCATGCGCACATTGATCATGACCTGAGGCAGTTTTTCCATTTGCCGCGACAATTCAGCCAGGGTTTTGCCCGTTTCGCTCATGGCCTTGAGAACCTGCAGCGCGGCGACAATGCCGTCTCCGGTGCTGGTGAGATCACTGCAGACAATATGCCCGGAACTTTCACCTCCCAGTTTCCAGCCATTTTTGCGCATGGACTCAATCACGTAGCGGTCGCCAACCCGGGCGCGCTCAAAGGGAATGGCAAGCTTGTCGAACGCCAGCTTGAGGCCGTGGTTGGACATCAGGGTACCGACCACACCGTCGCAGCCACCCAGACTGCTGTGGCGGTGACTGGCAATAATGTAAAGAATTTCATCGCCATCAAGTACAACCCCGCGACTGTCGACCATCACCACCCGGTCGCCGTCGCCGTCAAAGGCGATGCCGAGGTCGGCCTTCTGGCGCAGCACTTCACTGGCCAGGCCCCGGGGATGATTGGAGCCGCATTCGCGATTGATATTGAGGCCATCCGGCTCGACAGCGATGGTCGTTACCGAAGCACCCAGTTCGCGCAATACATCCGGGGCAACGTGGTAAGTGGCACCGTTGGCACAATCCACCACGATTTTCAGACCGTCGAGATTGAATCCCGACGGCACGGTACTTTTGCAAAATTCGATATAGCGCCCGGCCGCATCGGCAATGCGATTGGCGCGACCGAGATATTCCGACAGGCCGGTCTCCATCGGCTGATCGAGATAATGCTCGATGCGGGATTCCACCTCGTCGCCGAGCTTGAAACCATCGCCGCCGAAAAACTTGATGCCGTTGTCGTCAAACGGATTGTGGGACGCACTGATCACCACTCCGGCCTGGGCGCGGAAGGTGCGGGTCAAATAGGCGATGGCAGGGGTGGGCATGGGGCCCAGCAGTCCGACATCCACCCCGGCGGCAATAATGCCCGCCTGCAGCGCCGACTCGAACATATAGCCTGACACGCGGGTATCCTTGCCCACCAGAATCAGCTTGCGCCCTTTCTCGGCTTCACTGAACACCTTGCCCGCGGCCCAGCCGAGCTTTAAGACGAAATCTGCGGTGATGGGGGCCTGCCCGACCCGGCCACGAATGCCATCGGTACCAAAATACTGTCTGCCCATGGGGTCAAGCACCTTCAATTGCCATGAGAGTTTTCAGGACATCCACTGTTGCTGCAACATCGTGGACACGAATGATCCTTGCACCTTGTTGTGCTGCCAGCAGCGCCAGCGCAAGACTGCCATGGAGCCTCTCACCCACCGCCCTGCCAAGCAGGTCGCCCACCATGCGTTTGCGGGAAACACCCACCAACAGGGGCAGATCCTGGCCAGCAAACTCACCGAGGGCACGAAACAGGGCCAGGTTATGTTCAAGATTCTTGGCAAAGCCAAACCCCGGATCAATGGCGATCCGGTTGCGGCTGATACCGGCCTGCTCGCAGGCGGCCACACGCTCACGCAGAAACGTCTTTACTTCCGCCACCACATCGACGTAGTCAGCCAGCTGCTGCATCTCACCCGGCTCACCGCGCATATGCATCAAGCACACCGGCAGTTCGCTGCGAACAGCCGCCTCCAGTGCGCCGGGTCGCGTCAGGGCGCGTACATCGTTGATCATGTCTGCGCCTTCTGCCGCTGTGGCAGCAATGACCCGGGGGCAGCTGGTGTCGACAGAAACGGGAATGGCAAAGCGCGATTTGAGCAGGGAAACCACCGGCAGCACCCGTGCCAGCTCTTCTTCGGGGCTGACAAGCTGAGCACCGGGGCGGGTGGATTCGCCACCCACATCGAAAATATCCACGCCGCCTGCAACCATCTCCTGCGCCTGATCTGCAACCAGGTGCAGGTCAGGCCTGCCGCCGACAAGCAGGCGGCCACCATCGGAAAAGGAATCAGGGGTGAGATTGAGAATCCCCATCACTGCTGGCCGCCCCGAGGGCGGTAGCAGCCGGGAAAAATTCACACTCATGAATCAGGCCAGCAGATCGCCGGGCGACTCCGTATCAGTGCTCACCAGCGGGACCACCCACAGCGCCGCTGCCTGCGGCTGGCACTTCGGGTGGAGTGGCGCCACCGGAGGGGCCGCCCATATCCATATCGCGCCAGTCGTGGGGCGGGCGCACCGGCCTGCGCTCCATCAAATCAGACACCTGGTCGGAATCGAGAGTCTCGTACTCCATCAGCGCCGCTTTCATGGCGTGGAGAATATCGATGTTCTCCTCCAGAATGGTGCGCGCCCGCGTGTAGCAGTCATCAATGATCTCGCGAACCTCCACATCGATCACTCTGGAGGTATCACTGGAATAGTTGGGATTGCCGCCGCCCGGCACCTGCGCCTCCTCCTCACCGTAGAGAATCGGACCCAGCTTGTCGGACAGACCCCAGCGAGTCACCATGCTGCGCGCCAGCTGGGTCGCCCTTTCAATATCGTTCTGGGCGCCAGTGGTGACACCTTCGGCACCCAGGATCAGCTCCTCGGCAATACGGCCACCGAACAGGGTGCAGATCTGGCTGATGATCTGGCGGCGGTTGAGGCTGTACTTGTCCTCTTCGGGCAGGAACTGGGTGACACCGAGGGCGCGGCCACGGGGAATAATGGTTACCTTGTGGACCGGATCGTGCTCCGGCACCAGTCGACCGATAATGGCGTGCCCGGCTTCGTGATAGGCGGTGTTGGCCTTCTCCTTCTCGGACATCACCATGGAACGGCGCTCGGCGCCCATCATGATCTTGTCGCGGGCCTTTTCAAACTCCTCCATGGTCACCAGGCGGCGATTGGAGCGCGCCGCAAAAAGCGCTGCCTCATTGACCAGGTTGGAGAGGTCGGCACCGGAAAATCCTGGCGTACCGCGGGCCAGCACACTCAGGCTGACGCGCTCATCCATGGGCACCTTGCGTACATGCACCTTGAGAATCTGCTCGCGACCGCGGATATCCGGCAGCCCCACATACACCTGGCGGTCGAAACGACCGGGGCGCAACAGGGCCTTGTCGAGCACGTCGGGGCGATTGGTGGCGGCGATCACAATTACGCCTTCGTTGCCTTCAAAACCGTCCATTTCCACCAGCAACTGGTTGAGGGTCTGCTCGCGCTCGTCGTGACCGCCGCCATAGCCGCCGCCGCGATGGCGACCTACGGCATCAATCTCATCGATAAAGATAATGCAGGGGGCCGCCTTCTTGGCCTGCTCGAACATGTCGCGCACCCGGGAAGCGCCGACACCGACAAACATTTCCACAAAATCGGAACCGGAGATGGAGAAAAACGGCACCTTTGCCTCACCGGCAATAGCCTTGGCGAGCAGGGTTTTACCGGTACCCGGAGGGCCGATCATCAGCACGCCTTTGGGGATATGACCACCGAGGCGCTGGAATTTGGAGGGGTCGCGGAGGAATTCCACCAGCTCCTTGACGTCTTCCTTGGCCTCATCGACACCGGCGACATCGGCAAAAGTCGTATTGATCTGATCCTCGCCCAGCAGCCGCGCCTTGCTCTTGCCGAATGCCATGGGGCCGCCGCGACCGCCACCACCGCCCTGCATCTGGCGCATGAAAAACATGAAAATGCCGAGAATCAGCAGGATCGGAAAGGATGCCACCAGCAGCTGGGTCCAGATACTCGGGGTGGCAGGCTCACGGCCTTCAACCGCCACACCGTGGTTGAGCAGGTCATCCATCAGCTTGGCGTCGGGGATGTCGGGGCGGACGGTTTTAAAGGTCGAGCCATCGGTGCGCTCACCTTCAATCACCAGATCCTGCATCACCACCTTGCGCACGCGCTCGGCCTGCACCTCTTCGACAAAGTTGGTGTAGTTGAGCTTCTCCGCACTGGGAGTGGGGCTGAAATTCTGGAAGACGGACAACAGCACCGCCGCGATGACCAGCCATAAAATCAGGTTTTTTGCCATATCGTTCAAGGTCGTTTCCTCAATGTCGCGGCCAACTATACCAGCAAAAGGGTGCTATTTCCCGCCGCCTCGGTAACCCCTGGCAACAATGTACACTTCCCGGGAGCGGGCGCGGGAGGCTTCGGGCTTTCTGATCGACACAGTGTTGAATATCTTCCTGAGCCCGGCCACCAGGCTGTCGAAACCCTCGCCCTGAAACACTTTGGCCACAAAATCGCCGCCCGGTTTCAATACCTGCTCCACCATATCCACGGCGAGTTCAACAAGATACATGGCCTTGGGTTGATCCACACCCCGCATACCACTCATGTTGGGGGCCATATCGGAAATCACAAGGTCTGCCGGCTTGCCATTGAGAACCGCTATGAGACTGGCGAGCACCGACTCCTCGGTAAAATCCCCCTGAATAAACTCGACGCCGGCGATACTGTCCATGGGCAGGATATCCGAGGCGATGACGCGGCCATGGTGACCGACCTTGTCGGCAGCCACCTGGGACCAGCCACCGGGGGCCGCACCGAGATCCACAACCGTCATGCCGGGCCGCAACAGGCGATCCTTCTCGTCCAAGGCAATCAGCTTGTAGCTGGCGCGGGAGCGGTAGCCATCCTGGCGCGAGCGCTGTACAAAATGGTCTTTCTCGTGCTCCTGCAACCAACGGCTGCTGCTTTTTGATCGTGCCATGCATTTCACCCCAATGAATATTTGCCGCCAATAACGGCCTGGGGGCAAGTCCCGATCCAGAGCCTGCCCACATTCTGCTCAATGCCGGCAATTATGCCACGTAGCGACCAGGGTAGGAGCACGCACTGCCAACCGTGACGCGGCAAGGCATTCGCGGCTACAATGCGCACCTGTCACTACCTCACCGCCAACATCCTCCACAGCAGCGAAGAATCCCCATGCCCCTGAACCCCGCCAACAAGAAACACCTGCGCACTATTGGCCACAGCCTCAATCCGATTGTCACCGTAGCCAGCAAGGGGCTCACCGACGGGGTCATCGCCGAGATTGACCGCGCCCTCAGCGATCACGAGCTGATCAAGGTGAAGCTGAGCGTGGGCGACCGGGATCTCAAGAAGCAGGCCATCATCGACATCTGCGAGCGGGTCAACGGCGAAGCGGTACAGGTGATTGGCCATATCCTGCTGCTTTACCGCAAGGCCGACAAACCCAATCCCAAACTGTCCAACTTGCTGAAGCCAAGCTGATGCCAGCCACTTGCCCGTCAACGACTGACCGAGCAGGAGGGCGCTGTGGCGCCCTCTCTTATGGGTTGTAGATTTGCTCCAGCTCGGCAATCGAATCGATTGTCCAGTCAGGGGTGACACCCGAATCAGCCACCAGCTCAGCCCGGTACTTGCCGGTTTTCACCTGCGCAGCCCGCAAGCCAACAGCTTGAGCTCCCGCTACATCGGTCTGCACATCGTCACCCACCACCACGACCCTGGCACTGTCCACCCCCAGACTCTCCAGAGCCGCAGCAAAAAAAGCCGCCGAGGGTTTGCCGGTAATCACCGCTTCAGTGGACATCACATATTCAAGCCCGGCCACGAATGCGCCAATATCCACATGCAGGCCCTGCCCCGTTTGCCAGTATTTGTTACGGTGCATCGCCACCAGCCGGGCGCCACCCAGCAAATGCTGGAAAAGGTTGTCCAGCAGACTGTAGCTCCAGGCATCGCCGATATCGCCTATCACCACCGCCTGAGGATTCTCTTCCGTGTGCTCAATCCCGCTGAAATCCTCGATCACCGCCGGAGTCACCGCCAGACAAGCGCGGGTCAAGCCTTCACTGAGCAGGTAATTGCGGGTCGCTACCGGCGCTGTCACCAGCTGGTTGATCATGGCGGGAATACCCAGCTCTTTCAGCTTATGGTGCAGTGCCGCCGCAGGCTGGGTGGTGGTATTGGTAATAAAACGATAGGGAATGCCCCGGGAAATCAGCTTTTCGAGGGTGCTGATGGCGCCTGGAACAAGCTCGTCACCGATATAGAACACACCGTCCAGATCAAACAAAAAACCGCCTACACCTTGCCTCATTGCCACTTCTCCATAAAACCCGACAGCAGCCCCCTGCCTCCCAGTATAGTGCCTGGGCTGCAGCCCCTGCCCCCGCAATCATGGTTATTTGCGACCCAAAAAGGTAACATCCGCACTCTTTCAAACCCATGTAGTGACTGGTAAAAATGACCTCCGGCAAAAAACCCACGGTACTGATCGTCCTCGACGGCTGGGGACACAATGACTCCCCCGAATTCAACGCCATCCACGCCGCCCACTCCCCGGTGTGGGACAGCCTGTGGGCGCATCAGCCAAAAACGCTGGTCGCCACCTCCGGCCTCGCTGTTGGACTGCCCGAGGGGCAGATGGGCAACTCCGAAGTGGGCCATATGACCCTCGGCGCCGGGCGGGTGATCTACCAGAATTTCACCCGTATTAACAAAGCCATTGCCGACGGCGACTTTTTCACCAACCCGGTGTATTGCAACGCCATCGACAAGGCCAAAGCAGCGGGGGGCGCTGTGCATATTCTCGGCCTCCTGTCCCAGGGCGGCGTTCACAGCCATGAAGACCACCTGGTGGCCGCCATCAAGCTGGCCGCCAGTCGCGGCTGCGACAAAATCTACCTGCACGGCTTTCTCGATGGTCGCGACACGCCACCCAAAAGCGCCGAGCCCTCCATCGAGCTGATCGAAAAAGCCTTTGCTGACGTTGGCAAAGGCGCAATCGCCAGCATCGCCGGTCGCTATTACGCCATGGACAGGGACAACCGCTGGGAGCGGGTTCAGCCGGTGTACGATATGCTGACCCTGGGGCAGGCGGAGTTTGTTGCCGACAGAGCGACGGCAGGGCTTGAGGCCGCCTATCAGCGCGGCGAAAGCGACGAGTTCGTCAAGCCAACCCTGATTGTCAAACAGGGAGAATCTCCCGCGTTCATCAGGGATGGTGATGCGGTACTGTTTATGAACTTCCGCCCCGACCGCGCCCGTGAGCTGGCCCACGCTTTCGTTACTGACGACTTCAGCGGTTTCAGCCGTCAGGCGCGCCCCGCCCTCAGCGACTTTGTGATGACCACCGAATACGAAGCAGGCCTCAACGCCCATTGCGCCTACCCGCCGGAGTCGATGGTCAATTCCTTTGGCGACTACATCGCCAGCCTGGGCAAAACCCAGCTGCGTATTGCCGAGACGGAAAAGTACGCGCACGTCACGTTCTTCTTCAGTGGCGGGCAGGAAACCCTCTACCCCGGCGAGGAGCGCATTCTGGTGCCATCCCCCAAAGTCGCCACCTATGATTTACAGCCGGAAATGAGCGCCCCCGAAGTCACCGACAAACTGGTGGCGGCGATCGAAAGCGGCAAGTTTGACGCGGTTATCTGCAACTTCGCCAACGGCGACATGGTCGGCCATACCGGGGATTTTGCCGCTGCAGTCAAAGCGGTGGAAGCCCTCGACAAGTGCCTGGGCCGTATTCGCACGGCGGTTGCAAAGGTCGGCGGCGACTGCCTGATCACCGCCGATCACGGCAACGTTGAGATGATGATGGACGCCAGCAACGGCCAGGCCCTCACGTCACACACCACCGAGCCGGTCCCGCTGGTCTATCTCGGCAGCCGCAGTGTGTCGCTCAAGGCAGGCGGCTCGCTGGCCGATATCGCCCCCACCATGCTCTACCTGATGGGGCTGCCCCAGCCTGCGGAAATGACCGGCACAAACCTGATTATCCCTGGTTGAGAGTGGCAAACTGAGAACTCTAAACTGAGAACCTTAAACTGAGAGCGCCGCGACCTATCATGACCCTGCGCCGGTTTCTGCTGCTGATCCTCGTGAGCTTGGCCAGCATCGGCAGCCAGGCCGAGGACAAGGCGCTGGGGAAAAAAGAGCAGGCCAAGCTGGAAGCGCTGCAAAAAGAGATCAAGGTGCTGCAAATATCACTGCAAGAACGCAGCGGTGAACGCAACAGCCTCAGCGAGGAACTCAAGCACCACGAACTGGCGGTGTCCGCCATCAACCAGAAAATTTCTGCCCTCGACACCCAGGTCGCGGCACTCGACAGGGAATTACTCCGGCTCGCCGAGCAGAAAAAAGTCCTCGAAGCCCAGCGCGACGCCCAGCAGCAGCATATCGCCAGGGAGATTGACGCGGCTTATCGCCTTGGCCGCGCCGAACCCCTGAAACTCCTGCTCAACCAGGAAGATCCCGATCACCTGACCCGCACCCTCAAGTACTACCGCTACTTTATCGAAGCCCGCAGTACCCGCATTGAAACCTACCGGGCAACCATGGCCGAGCTGGCCCTGGTGGAAGATTCCATCGTCGACAAGCAGCAGGCGCTGGCCGACAGGCGCACCGAGCTCGACCAGGAAAAACTCGCCCTCGGCGAGAAGCAGGAACAGCGCCGCGCAGTGATCGAGGCTCTCGACCAGCAGCTGGGATCAGACCAGGAGCGCCTGGCGGAAATGACCCGCGAGCGCAAGGAGCTGGAAGCCATTCTCGCCCGCCTCGAAGAAGCCATCCAGGACCTGGCCCTGCCCAGCAGCGACCCTTTTCCCCGCTTGCGCGGCAAGCTGCCATGGCCGCTGGAGGGCAAAATCCTCAAAGGCTACGGCGCCATGCGGGCGCAAAACCTGGCCTGGAAAGGCTGGCTGATCAGCTCTGCCGAGGGCACACCCATCAGGGCGGTACACAATGGGCGGGTGGTGTTTTCCGACTACCTGCGCGGCCATGGCCTGCTGCTGATCATCGACCACGGCGACAATTATCTGAGCCTCTACGCCCACAACCAGGTCCTGCTCAAGGAGATTGGCGAATGGGTGCGCAGCGGCGACAAAATCGCCCAGGTCGGCAAAAGTGGCGGCCTTGAAGACAGTGCACTCTATTTCGAAATCCGTCACAATGGGCAACCGCAGGATCCAAAAAACTGGCTGTCGCGCCGCTGAAAGCGCGCCTGTAGCCCGCTGACAGACCGCTCCAGCGCCAACCTGCTTTTTTCCAACCAATACCGGGTAACGTTCGATGAAGTTCTTGTTCCGCATAACAGGCATTGTCTTACTGTCGCTGGCCAGCGCCCAGGTATTGTCCGAGGATGTGATCAGCGACGAGGATGCGCGCCTGCCCCTCGAGGATCTGCAACTGTTTGTGCAGATCTTTGACCAGATCCGCAGCGCCTATGTGGAAGAGGTCGACGACAAGACCCTGTTTGAAAACGCCATCAAGGGCTTGCTGGGAGGCCTCGACCCCCATTCCAGCTACCTGGACGAATCCACTTTTGACGAATTGCAGGAAAACACCAGCGGCGAATTCGGCGGCCTCGGCATCGAAGTCGGCATGGAGGGCGGCCTCATCAAGGTGGTGGCCCCCATCGACGACACCCCCGCCTATCGCGCTGGCATCAAGGCCGGCGACCTGATCATCAAGCTCGACGACAATGCCGTGCAGGGCATGAATATCAAGGAGGCCATCGACCTGATGCGCGGCCCCGAGGGATCACCCATTGTGCTCACCATTCTGCGTGAAGGCATGGACGCACCCCTCGAGATCACCATTGTGCGCGACATCATCAAGGTCAAAAGCGTACGCAGTGAAATACTCGAGGACGGTTTTGGCTATGTGCGCATCGCCCAGTTCCAGACTGACACCGGCGCCCAGTTCCGCAACGCCCTCGAATCCATGATCAAAAAAAGCGACCCGCTGCAGGGTGTGGTGATCGATCTGCGCAACAACCCCGGCGGCTTGCTGCCCTCGTCAGTTGAAGTCGCCGATGCGCTGCTTGACGATGGCCTGATCGTTTACACCGAAGGGCGTATTCCCAGCGCCAACATCAAGTTCCGCGCTACCCAGGGCGATGTGCTCGCAGGCATTCCCGTGGTGGTGATTATCAATAGCGGCAGCGCCTCGGCGGCGGAAATCGTCGCCGGTGCCCTCCAGGATCATCACCGCGCCATCGTGATCGGCACACAAAGCTTTGGCAAGGGGTCGGTCCAGACCGTGTTGCCCCTCAAGGACGGCAAGGCCATCAAACTGACCACCGCCCGCTACCTGACTCCCGACGGCCATTCGATCCAGGCCCAGGGCATCAAGCCCGATATCGTCGTCGCGCCTGCCGAAATCAAGATGCTGGACGAACAGAAGGGCATCTCGGAAGCCAACCTCAGCGGGCACCTGAAGAATATCGAGGTCAAGAAATCCACCACCAAGCGCAAATCCGCCAAGGCCAGCATCGCCGACGACAACCAGCTTTATGAAGCGCTGAATATTCTCAAGGGAATTGCGATTTTTAAAAGCTGAAGGCAATTACTGGAGACGGGATACGGGATACGGGAGAAAAAGATAAGGGAGATGCGACCTTAGAGCCGCATCTCGATACCCTGGGAGGCCATATACTCCTTGGCCTCGCGAATACTGTATTCACCGAAGTGAAATATGCTCGCCGCCAGCACTGCGTCGGCACCGCCCTTGAGCACGCCATCGGCCAGATGCTGGAGATTGCCTACGCCGCCGGAAGCAATCACCGGAATATCGATGGAATCGGTGATGGCGCGGGTCAGGGTCAGATCAAAGCCGCTCTTGGTGCCGTCCTGATCCATGCTGGTGAGGAGAATTTCACCGGCGCCGTAGTCCGCCATGCGCACCGCCCATGCCACCGCATCCAGCCCGGTCACCTTGCGCCCGCCGTGGGTAAACACTTCCCAGCGCGGCGTTTCTCCGTCGCCACTCACCTGCTTGGCATCAATCGCCACCACGATGCACTGCGAACCGAAGCGGTCGGCGGCGGCGCGGACAAAATCCGGATCATAGACCGCCGTGGAATTGATACTGACCTTGTCGGCACCGGCATTGAGCAGGGTGCGGATATCTTCCAGGGTTCTGACGCCGCCACCCACGGTGAGGGGAATAAACACTTCGCTGGCCATGCGCTCGACGGTGTGGACCATGGTATCCCGCCCTTCGTGGCTGGCGGTGATATCGAGAAAGGTGATTTCGTCGGCACCTGCGGCGTCGTAGCGCCGCGCCACTTCCACCGGATCACCGGCATCGCGGATATCGAGGAACTTGACGCCCTTGACCACCCGGCCATTTTCCACATCAAGGCAGGGAATAATGCGTTTCGCCAGCGTCATGTCAGTCGTGTACCTCGTTGAACAGATGTCCCAGCTTGCCAGCCTTGGTGGCCAGATAGCGGGCGTTGTGGGGATTGCTGCCGGGCTGCAGCGGCAGGCGCTCCAGCACCTCGAATCCCATGGACTCAAGGGCCAGCACCTTGCGGGGATTGTTGGTCATCAGTCGGATTCGCTGCACTTGCAGGTGCTTGAGCATGGATTTGCAGATACTGTAATCGCGCATATCGGCGCCAAAGCCCAGCTGCTCGTTGGCTTCCACGGTGTCGGCACCGGAATCCTGCAGGTGGTAGGCCTTGATTTTGTTGATCAGGCCGATGCCGCGACCTTCCTGGCGCAGGTAGAGAATCACCCCGCGCCCCTCATCGGCAATACGCCGCATCGCCGCTTCCAGCTGGGGGCCGCAGTCACAGCGCATGCTGAACAGCGCGTCGCCGGTCAGGCATTCGGAGTGGATACGCACCAGTACCGGTTCGCCGTCGGCCACATTACCCATGGACAGGGCGATATGCTCCTTTTGCGTATCCGGATCATCAAAGCCGTGGATTTGGAAGTCGCCCCACAGAGTCGGCAGGCGGGAAGATTCAACAAAGGTCAGGGTCACTGTGATACCGCTTTGATCAAAGCCGCTATTCTAGCAAACCTTGACCGTCGAAAGCGCTGTCTTGAGGAAATGCCACTGTTGAGTGGTGACACGCATCCGGGATTGCCAAAACGCAGCAGCCATAGCCGGGCCGCCTAGAACTTCTGGCGCAGCACCAGCACCCCAGCCTGCTCCTGCATTTCCAGCCGGCTCAGCAGGGAGTTGCCCAGCAGTATCTGCACCGGAAAATTTCCCTCGACCACCGAGGCGGGTACCCCGTGGACAGTGATACCGCCAATGGAGACCTTGTTGAGGGTGACGTAATAGGAATTGACAATACCGCCGGCTGTCTGGCTTCTGCCGCGTTTGCCGCTTTTGAAATCGATCCCCAGACGGGCAGCATCCCTGCCGCTCATGGCGATCAGGGTCGCGCCGGTGTCCACCATCATGTCCACTGTCTGGCCGTTGATGGCGCCGCGCACGCGGTAGTGGCTGTCGTCGCTGCGGGGGATGCGCACTTCCGCCACCTTCGCTTCCGAGTAGGTGGCGGAAATCTGCCGGCTCAGACTCAGGGTCTGGCGCACACCGTCAATTTCCACTTCTGCGCCGCGACTGGTGCTGGCCAGCAACTTGACCCCTTCAGGACTGGTTTCGCCCACCTTGAGCATGCGCGTCTCACCATTGATCACCAGCACGGCGCGGTTGGCGAAAAATCCTTTCGCCACCACCTTCGGACCTGCCAGCAGTTCGCTGCTGGCCAGCGCCACAGCCAGCGCCATCAATACACAACTCAGTTTATTCATCCGCCGATCACCTCCCTGACCACTGCCAGTATAAGCCAGGCAAACACCCCGGCAAGCAGATCGTCCACCATGATACCCAAACCGCCATGGACGCGCCGGTCGAGCACACTGATGGGCCAGGGCTTGAGGATGTCAAACAGGCGAAAGAGAACAAAACCCGCCAGCATCCACGGCCAGGTAGCGGGGAAGGTAGCCATCGCCAGCCATACCCCGGCGATCTCGTCGAGCACAATGCCGCCGTGGTCATGGACTCCCAGGGTGCGAGCCGCCCGGCCGCAAATCCATACGCCAGCGACAATAGTGATCGCCAGCACCAGCAGGTAGCCGGGCAACGGCAACAGAGCCAGCACCGGAAAAGCGAGAATGGCCAGCAGGCTGCCCGCCGTGCCCGGCGCCTTGGGGGACAGGCCACTGCCCAGCCCGAAGGCCAGCAGCAGCACCGGATCACGCAGCAACTGCCCCACGGTTGGCCGCAACTTGCCTGGCCCCGGCTCAGAAGTGGGCATAGCCTGCCTCCTCCACA
>LADM01000072.1 GCA_000961645.1 Gammaproteobacteria bacterium BRH_c0
TCGACAACATCTACCGCTACACCCTGGCCGGTACCGAAGTATCCGCACTGCTGGGCCGTATGCCTTCAGCGGTGGGTTACCAGCCTACCCTGGCCGAGGAGATGGGTGTTCTTCAGGAGCGTATCACCTCCACCAAGACCGGCTCTATCACCTCCTTCCAGGCGGTATACGTACCGGCGGATGACCTGACTGACCCCTCGCCAGCCACCACCTTCGCCCACCTTGACGCGACCCTGGTACTGTCCCGCCAGATCGCCGAGCTGGGTATCTACCCCGCCGTGGATCCCCTCGACTCCACCTCGCGCCTGCTCGATCCGCTGGTGATCGGCAGCGAGCACTACGACACCGCCCGCGGTGTGCAGTCGGTGCTGCAGCGCTATAAAGAGCTGAAGGACATCATCGCTATCCTCGGTATGGACGAACTGTCCGAAGAGGACAAAATGGTGGTGGCACGCGCTCGCAAGATCCAGCGCTTCCTGTCCCAGCCTTTCTTCGTGGCGGAAGTGTTCACCGGCAGCCCCGGCAAATACGTCTCCCTGAAGGACACCATTGCCGGCTTCCAGGGCATTCTCAACGGTGATTACGATCACCTGCCCGAGCAGGCGTTCTACATGGTCGGCTCTATCGAAGAAGCTGTCGAAAAAGCGGGCAAGAAGTAATCCCGCCGTAAAGAGGCTAGACTGATGGCTATGACATTTCACTGCAATATCGTAAGTACCGAGGAATCCCTGTTTTCAGGGTTGGTGGAGCTGCTGGTTGCCAGCGGCTCCCAGGGCGATCTGGGCATTAATTTTGGCCATGCCCCGCTGCTGACCGATCTGAAACCAGGCCCTGTACGCATCATCAAGCAAAGCGGCGAGGAAGAGATTTACTACCTCTCCGGCGGTTACCTTGAAGTACAGCCCCACGTCACCACCATTCTGGCCGACACCGCCCAGCGTGCCGATGACATCGACGAAGCTGCTGCGCTGGAAGCCCAGAAGCACGCAGTGCAGGCCATGCTCAACCAGGGTGGCGAGTTTGACTACTCACGCGCTGCCTCACAGCTGGCTGAGGCCTCGGCCCAGTTGCGTACCATTGAGGAGTTGCGCCGCAAGGCCAAGTCTCTCAAGTAGCTGCACCAGGGCAGTAACAAAAAAGGGCAGCGACGGCTGCCCTTTTTTGTGGGTGCCATTTCCAAGTCGCGGTGACAGCAGACAATCAAATTTGCAGGTTGATACTTTCAGGCGCTGCTGTCACTGCGGATCTGATAGGCTGCCAGCGCAATAATGTCTAGAATGGGCCTTTATCTTCGGAGATGAAAATGGCGGTTGATATTGTCATCCTGGCAGCGGGCAAGGGCACGCGCATGCGTTCGGCGATGCCCAAGGTCCTGCACACTCTGGCAGGTAAACCCCTGCTCGGACATGTCATCGACACTGCCCGTTCGCTGCCGGACAGCAGCCTCTGTGTCGTCAGCGGGCACGGCGCCACGGCGGTGCAGCAACGCTTCCCCGAGCCCGACCTGCAGTGGGTGGAGCAAACGGAGCAACTGGGCACCGGCCATGCCGTTATGCAGGCCCTGCCCTGCCTGCGAGAGGATGCCATCACCCTGGTGCTGTATGGCGATGTACCCCTGATCAGTGCCGCCACCCTTGAAGCACTGATTTCCCACGTCAATGACCACACCCTGGCTCTGCTCACTGTCACCCTCGACAACCCCGTTGGTTATGGCCGCATACTGCGCGACGATGCCGGCAACGTGCTGGGTATTGTCGAGGAAAAGGATGCCACCACCCTGCAAAAGATGATCACCGAGGTGAATACCGGTGTGATGGCGGTGCCTGCGGGCAGGATGGCGCAGTGGCTGGCGCGGATCGGCAACAGCAATGCCCAGGGTGAATACTACCTGACGGATCTGATCGCCATCGCCCGCGATGCAGGTATCACCATTCACACCCACCAGCCGGCCACTGCCCAGGAAACCGAAGGGGTGAACAGTCGCCAGCAGCTCAACGAGCTGGAACGCTACTACCAACGTCAGTACGCTCTGGAGCTGATGGCGAGCGGTGTGACCCTCGCCGATGCCGAACGCTTTGATTGCCGCGGTATGCTGGTCAGCGGTCAGGATACCGCGATTGATATCAACTGCATTTTTGAAGGCCAGGTGACCCTCGGCAGCAATGTCCAGATCGGCCCCAACTGCGTGATCAGCGACGCCACTATCGGCGACGGTGTGGTGATCAAAGCCAACTCCGTGATTGAAGGCCCGGTGAGTATTGCCGCAGGTGCACAGATTGGCCCCTTTGCCCGCCTGCGCCCCGGCACTGAGCTGGGCGAAAATGCCCGCATCGGCAATTTTGTCGAGACCAAGAAATCCCGCATTGGCCAGGGCAGCAAGATCAACCACCTGAGCTATATAGGCGATGCCACTATTGGCGCTAACGTCAACGTCGGTGCCGGCACCATCACCTGCAATTACGACGGCGTGAACAAATTCTCCACCACCCTCAAGGATGGTGCCTTTATCGGTTCCAATACTTCCCTGGTGGCGCCGGTCACGGTGGGCACCAACGCCACGGTTGGCGCCGGTTCCACCATTACCGGTAATGTGGCCGACGGCGAACTGGGCGTGGCGCGCAGCAAACAGAAAAATATTCAGGGTTGGCAGCGACCCGTCAAAACCAGCAAGGAATAACCTATGTGTGGCATCGTCGGGGCCATTGCCCAGCGCAATGTGATCGAAATTCTGGTGGAGGGATTGCGCCGTCTTGAATACCGCGGCTATGACTCGGCGGGTGTTGCCGTGGTCGACAATAGCGCCCGGCTGAAAGTGCAGAAAACCCCCGGCAAGGTCGCGGCCCTGGAGGGCTTGCTGGCCACGGATCCTGTCTATGGCAAGCTCGGTATTGCCCATACGCGCTGGGCCACCCACGGCGTTCCCAACGAAGTGAACGCTCACCCCCATGTGTCTGGCGAAATTGCCGTGGTGCACAACGGCATTATTGAAAACCACAATGAATTACGGGTGTTTCTGCAGGGGGAGGGCTACGTTTTCGAGTCGGAAACCGACACCGAAGTGATTGGCCACCTTATCCACCACCTCGTGCAACAGACCGGGAATCTGGTGGATGCCGTCGCTATGGCGGTGTCCCGTTTCGATGGCGCCTATGCTTTGGCGGTAGTCAGCAGTGACGACCCCGAGGTGCTGGTGGGCGTGCGCCACGGCAGCCCCCTGGTGCTGGGGGTGGGGATTGAAGAAAACTTCCTCGCCTCCGACCAGATGGCCCTGCGCCAGGTCACCGACCGTTTTGTCTTCCTGGAAGAAGACGACCTGGTGGAGATTCGCCGCGAGGGCTTTGTCATTCGCAACGGCAGTGGCGAGATCGTACAAAGGACAGTGACACGCCTGACGGATAACAGTGACGCAGTGGGCAAAGGCCCCTACCGCCACTATATGATCAAGGAAATCTACGAGCAGCCCGCCGCCCTGCAGGCGACCTTTCAAGGGCGTATCACCGACAAGCGGGTAATCCCCGAAGCCCTCGGCCTCGGCGCTGCGGATCTGTTGCAGCGCGCCGAGCATATCCACATTGTCGCCTGTGGCACCAGCTACCACGCCGGCATGGTGGCGCGCTACTGGATCGAAGCCTGGGCGGGCATTCCCTGCCAGGTGGAAGTGGCGAGCGAATACCGCTACCGCAAGGTGGTGGTGCCCGCCAATACGCTGTTCGTCTCCATTTCACAATCCGGTGAAACGGCCGATACCCTGGCGGCCCTGCGCTCCGGCGCCGGTGACGGCTATCTGGGTTCGCTCACCATCTGCAATGTGCCCAACAGCTCCCTGGTGCGGGAGTCCGATCTGGCCCTGATGACCGCCGCTGGCGCCGAGATCGGCGTCGCCTCCACCAAGGCCTTCACCACCCAGCTGGTGGCGTTGCAGATTTTTGCCATTGCCCTGGCGAAATACCGGGGTCTGCCCCAGGCCGAGGAACAGGAGCTGGTGCAAGCCCTGCACCTGTTGCCGGATCTGTGCCGCCAGGTACTGGAGCTGGACCCCCTGATCGAAGCCACCTTTGAATCCTATGTGGAAAAGCAGCACGCCCTGTTTCTCGGTCGCGGCGAGCAGTTCCCCATCGCCCTCGAAGGCGCGCTCAAACTCAAGGAGGTTTCCTATATTCACGCCGAGGCCTATCCGGCGGGAGAACTGAAGCACGGGCCCCTGGCGCTGGTGGACGACCATATGCCGGTGGTGGCGGTGGCTCCCACCAACGAATTGCTGGAAAAACTCAAATCCAATTTGCACGAAGTGCAGGCGCGGGGTGGCAAGCTGTATGTTTTCGCCGATTCCAAGGCGGGCTTCAAAAACGAGGATGGCTTTACCCTGATCAACCTGCCCCATATGCCGAAGAGCCTGGAACCCATTCTTTACACTATTCCCCTGCAGCTGCTGGCCTATCATGTGGCAGTGATGAAGGGTACCGATGTGGATCAGCCACGCAATCTCGCCAAGTCGGTGACAGTGGAATAGCCACCTCCCGACTTGACGCGGTTGCTCCAGAAGCGAGGAGTTACAATGGAAGACATGCTGCAGGGCGCCCTCAGCCAGCTTGACGTGGCAGCCAAATACACCGATGTTCACCCCGAAGTGCTGGAAAAACTGCGCTACCCGAAAGAGGTGCTGACCACGCGCCTGATGATCCGTATGGACAATGGCTCACGGCGCTCCTTTGTGGCCTGGCGCTGCCGCTATGACGACACCCGCGGACCCACCAAGGGCGGTATCCGCTACCATCCCGATGCCTCCCTCGATGAAGTGGTTACCCTCGCCTTCTGGATGACCTTCAAGTGTGCCGTGGTGGGTTTGCCTTACGGTGGTGGCAAGGGCGCCATCAAGGTGGACCCCCGGGAATTATCAAAATCCGAGCTGGAAAGACTCTCGCGGGCCTATGTCCACGCCTTTGCCAAGATGATCGGACCAGACAAGGACATCCCCGCCCCCGATGTGTACACCAACGCCATGATCATGGGCTGGATGGCGGACGAATACAGCTCGCTGATGGGGTATCCCTGCCCCGGCGTGATTACCGGCAAGCCGATTGCCCTTGGTGGTTCCCTGGGTCGCGAGGATGCCACGGCGCGAGGTGGATTTTATGTGCTCAAACAGCTTGAAAAGCAATTGCAGTTGAATGGCGAACGCCGCGCGGTGATCCAGGGTTTCGGCAATGCCGGCCATGCGATCGGGCGCATGCTCCACGAGGATGGCTGGAAAATTATCGGCATTTCCGACTCCTGCGGAGCGCTCCATTGCCCGTCCGGGCTTGATCCCGATGCCGTCCACAAGGTCAAACTGAAAACCGGCAAGGTGGCTGACTACGGCAGCGAGCACAGCGATGTGCAGGTGATCGACAACGCCAAGCTGCTGGCCCTGGAATGTGAGCTGCTGGTGCCTGCCGCTCTGGAGAACCAGATTCACCAGGGCAATGTCGACAGCATCAACGCAGGGGTGATACTGGAACTGGCCAATGGCCCGATCACCAGCGAGGCCGACCAGGTGCTGAACAGCAAGGGCATCGTGGTTGTGCCGGATATCCTCGCCAATGCCGGTGGCGTCACCGTGTCCTATTTTGAATGGGTGCAAAACCGCCAGGGATATTACTGGACAGCCGACGAAGTACAGCAACGCCTCAAGCCGATCATGGAGAAGGAGAGCATGCGGGTATGGAATATCGCCCACAGCAAAAACATCCCCATGCGCACAGCAGCCTATGTCCATGCCCTGCAATGTCTCTCCTCGGCGATTGAGGCCCACGGCACCCAATCCTACTTCTGCGCATGATCTTTGCGTTTCAGGCCAAGGTCATAGGCTGGGTACTTTGTGGGTTGAGCGCAGTTGGGATAGCAGCCCTATCGTATAGCCAGCCGCTTCATCAGCCGCGAAAAGTTGCCCCGATCAACGTCGAGTGATTCGGCGGCGGCGGCCTTGTTGCCGCTGTGCTCGCGCAGGCGCTCCTCAATCAGCACCCGTTTGAAATCATCCACGGCTTCCTTGAGGGGCTTGTCTGTGGCCGGTAGTGGGTGCGAAGCGGTTATCGCCTGGTTGGCTGCGGGCAGGGTTTCCGTGCCCAGATGGCGGATATCCACCTCGATTATATGATCCCGTGACTGGCCCTCGCTGAGGGCGCGGATAATGCCCCGCGACAGGCTGTGCTCCAGCTCGCGCACATTGCCGGGCCAGTCAAAGGCGGTCAGCCAGGTGCGGGCCTTGCGGCTCAGGCGGGCGCCCCGCAGGCCAAGTCGGCGCTGGTCGCGCTCGAGGAAATAGCCGGCCAGGGTGAGGATATCCTCCCGGTGTTCACGCAGCGGAGGCACCACCAGCGGATAGACACTCAAGCGGTGGTAAAGGTCGGGACGGAAGCGGCCCTCGGCCACTTCCTTCTTCAGGTCGCGGTTGGTAGCGGCGATCAGGCGCACATCCACCCGGTGGAGCTGGTCGCTGCCGATGCGCTGCACCTCGCCGTTCTGCAGGGCTCTCAGCAATTTGGCCTGGATCGCCAGCGGTAGCTCCCCCACTTCATCGAGAAACAGTGTGCCCTCGTGGGCCAGCTCGAATTTGCCCATGCGGTTGTCAGTGGCTCCCGAAAAAGCGCCCCTGGTGTGGCCGAACAGCTCGCTTTCGGCAATGGCCTCGGGCAGGGCGGCGCAGTTCACATACACCATGGGCTGGCTGGCGCGGGTCGAATGACGATGGATATGGCGGGTGATCAGCTCCTTGCCGACCCCGGTTTCGCCGAGAATCAAAACCGTCAGGTCCGAGGCGGCAACGGTTTCGGCTTCGCGTTTGAGCTGCTGCATGGGCTCGCTGTCGCCGATCAGATCATCGGGAGCACCGTGGGGTCCGCGCGACAGCTCAATGCGCTGGTGCCGCTCCAGCTGTTCTTCCAGGTGATGAATCCAGTCGGCGGCGCGCACCGTGGCGGCTGCCACCGCCACAAAGGCTTCAAAGGCATCGAGGTCAAAACGCTCAAAGGCCCTGGCGCTGAGGGCATCAAGGGTCAGCACACCCCAGGGCTGGTTATCCACATAGAGGGCGGCCCCCATGCAGTCGTGTACATAGAGGTGATCGTCGACATTTTCCACCAGCCCGTCATAGGGGTCCGGCAGCGCCGAGTCGGCGGCAAAGCGCACCGGCGCACGGCTGTCGAGGATCAGTGCCAGGCGCGGGTGGTGCTGGATGGCAAAGCGTCGCCCGAGAGTATCGGGGCTCAGACCCTGCACGGCGCGGGGTATCAAAAAGCCCCCTTCGCGTTCCAGCAGGGCGATGGCGTCGCAGGGGAAATTGCGCCGAAACACATCGAGCAGGCGCTCAAAGCGCTGCTGGCGCGGCATGGCGCGGGGCAGGTCGGCGACCAGCTCAGCGAGGTTGGCAAAGGCGGCGGTTGTTGTCATATTTACACCAAAACTATTAAAAATAACAAAATTGTTGCGTGTTGAAATTACATCGTAAATCAGTAACCACCAGATAAACAACAAAAAATTATCTGGCGCAATTTTTGTATGATCTGTTTGATAGGGAAAGATTGCCCCATAACAACTGTACTTGAGCGCGCACCGCAGATGGCACCGGCTTTGTCAGCACGGATTTTCGCAAGGGTGTAGAGTGGTCCGATGATGAGTCAGTCTGTAACTGACAGGTGGCAGCAATGATCGATGTAGACATTTACCGCTACAACCCCGAAACCGACCGGGAGCCCCACATGCAGTCCTTCTTCGTTGACGACGATTTCGGCAAACGCATGGTGCTTGATGTCCTCGAACATCTGCGGGAATCAGACCCTTCCCTGGCCTACCGCCGTTCCTGTCGGGAAGGTGTGTGCGGCTCCGACGGCATGAATATCAACGGCAAGAACGCCCTCGCCTGTATTACGCCGGTGACTGAGGCGGCGGGTTCGGGCAAGCTGATTCTCAGGCCGCTGACAGGGATGGCGGTAATCCGCGACCTGGTGGTGGATCAAAACCATTTCTTTGAACAGTACGCCAGTATCAAGCCCTGGCTGATCAATGATAGCGGCACAGTGGATAAAGAACTCCACCAGTCCGCCGCAGACCGGGCAAAGCTCGACGGCCTCTACGAATGCATCATGTGCGGTTGCTGCACCTCGGGATGCCCCTCCTGGTGGTGGAACCCGGAAAAATATCTGGGGCCAGCGGTGCTGTTACAGGCCTACCGGTTTATAGCCGACAGCCGGGATACGGCCAGTGGCGAACGGCTTGGGGCATTATCTGATCATTTCAGCGTCTACCGCTGCCGCGATGTGGGCAACTGCAGTTGGGTGTGTCCCAAGGGGCTCAATCCCATGGGTGCCATCAGCGATATCCGCCGCACACTGTTAAAAACATCCCTGTAAAGAGACAGATTATGAAGCCTGTAAACCCCATCCAGATGCTCATTGATGAACACGTCTACATTCTCAAGGTAGTCGCTGCACTGGGGGTGATTGGCAGCACTATTGAAAACGAAGAGACAATAGACGCGCCGCTTTTCGCCCGCATTATTGATTTTATGCGGGAGTTTGCCGATCGCTGCCATCACGCCAAGGAGGAAGACCTGCTTTTCCCCGCCATGGTGGCCATGGGGGTGCCGGAAACCGGCTGCCCCATCGGAGGCCTGCTGGCTGAACATACCAGGGGCCGCACCCTGATCGCCCAGCTGGAACAGGGCGTTGAACAGTTTGCAGCCGACCCGCAGGCAGGGAAGCGATTGATCGGTCAGGCGATTGTCGGCATTACTGCCCTTTACCCCAACCATATCTGGAAGGAGGACGATATGGTGTTTCCCATGGCCGAAAAGCTGTTCGACGCGGGCCAGCTCGATCATCTGCTTGACGACTTCGAAGCGGTGGAGAGGAATAAAAGCGCGGCTCACAGTAGCCATATACAATTTGCCAATGACCTCGAAACCCGATTTGGCAAGCTGTGACAGGCAATGATGAGCAACGACACCAACCGGGATTCGAACAATATTTTCTATCTGATACTGGCCTGGCTGTGCATTGCTACGGGAGGGCTGGGTATATTTCTGCCGCTGCTGCCGACAACACCTTTTCTGCTGCTGGCGGTCTGGTTTGCTTCCAGGGGATCGCCGCGACTCCATGACTGGCTGTGGCAACACGCCCATTTCGGCCCACTCTTGATAGCCTGGCGCGACGAGCGCGCCATACCGCTATCAGCAAAATGGACGGGTACAACCATGCTCGCCGTCAGCTGGCTGGTCATGGCCTGGCATCAAATCCCGGCTTTCGGGCTGCTGGCAGCGGGCGCCATGTTTACCGTTATCGGGTTCTTCCTGTGGATGCGTCCATCACCCGGCAGCCCCCATAAGGATTCAGAAAATGAATGATGCGCTCAAGACCAACGGTTCCAGCAGGGCTAATCCCTTTACTGCTTTGTTGTCTCACCCGTTTCGTCCCTTCTTTTTACTTGCCGGGTTATACGGTGCCCTGCTCGCCCCGGTATGGCTCGCGGTGTGGTTCGGCGCTCTGCCGCTGGTGCAGCGCATTAACCCGCTGCACTGGCACGCCCACGAGATGCTGTTTGGCCTGGTGAGTGCGGCCATTGCAGGTTTTATGCTGACCGCCATGAGCAACTGGACCGGTACAGCACCGCTGCGTGGTTGGGGCCTGGCAGGGCTGGTCTTTCTGTGGCTGGTCGGTCGGCTGGCGATGTGGCAAACGGAGGTTTTCAGTCCGGCACTGGCGGCGCTGGCAGACCTGTCCTTTCTGTTGGTGATGAGTCTTTATGTAGCCAAGGTGATAGTCGGTTCCCGCAATCACCGCAACCTGGTGATGGTGGCGCTACTGGCTCTGCTGTTGGTGGCCAATCTGCTGATGCACCTGGATTTTAGCGGCCTCGTCCCCGGACTGGCCCCCAGGGGTGAGCGCCTCGCCATCAACCTTATTCTGCTGTTGATAACGGTGGTGGCCGGGCGCATTACCCCTGCCTTCACCACCAACTGGCTTAAAAGTCAGGGTAGCACTGGCAGGGAAGTGCGCAGCTGGCCGTTGCTGGATCGCGCAGCCCTGGCCGCCATGGCAATGATTATTGTCGTCGATCTGGTGGCCGCAGACAGTCTGACAGCGGCGGCACTGGCGCTGGTTGCGGCCCTGCTGAACGGCGTTCGGCTGGCGGGCTGGGGTGTCTGGCATTGTCGCCGGGAGCCCCTGTTGTGGATACTGCACCTGGGTTATGGTTGGCTGGTGGTTGCCCTGCTGCTGAAGGGCTTGTCGCCTTTTGTGGCGGATTTGCCCGCCTCCCTATGGCTGCACGCCGCCGGTATTGGTGCCATGGGTGTCATGATTCTCGGGGTGATGACCAGGGTTGCCCTGGGTCATACTGGTCGCCCTCTGGCCCTGCCGCCGGGAGCGGTATTGATCTACGGGCTGATCACCCTCGCGGTACTGATGCGACTGCTATCCGCCCTGGGCTGGGTGGCGCAGCGCTGGCCGCTGATAGTGTCGGGGGCGGCGTTCAGCGCGGCTTTTGTGGTGTTCATGATCTGCTACTGGCGGATACTGGTCAGCGCCAGGGTCGATGGCAAACCCGGTTAAGGTGGTTTCTGGGCTTTGAGCGCCGACGCCAGCGCCTGGCACAGGGAGACCGCCACATACTCTTCAAACTGATCCGCCGGGTCAAAGCTGCGCTGGAAACATTCATCAATAGTCGATAATTGCGCCAGCAACTGCTCCCGCGCATCTGCCGCCCGTGGGTCAATGGCAGCGATGGCGTCCCTGCGTACCAGCAGATGGTTCCAGAAAACGGCGTCAGCCATGATCAGCCTCTTGGCAGTCAGTGACGGCAACCACTTTGAGGCGCCTCTGTTTGCCTCCCGGCAGCGGCCAGTCGATGCTGCCGTCAATACGCAAACCGATGAGGGCGCTGCCCACCGGGGTCAACACAGAAATTTTCATACAGTCCACATCCGCCTGCCGGGGAAAAACCAGGGTGACGGTGGTTTGGTCACCGCAGTCGCGATCCTCAAAGGTCACCGTTGAACCCATTGCCACTGTCCCGGCGGGCAGCTGCGGGTCACTGACGATATCGGCCCTGGCCAGCTCCGCATCGAGGGCGGCTGCGGCAGGGGTATCGGTCGAATCGATCAGGCTCATCAGTTTCTGGAAGTCACTTTCTTTAACAACGATGTTGCTGGTGTCGGTACTTGTCATGATGTTTTCCCATTGCGCCACCACAAGGCTGGTGTCAGCCAAGTGGACGGGGTGGCGACTCAAGTGTGGATGGCAAATAAATACGATAGATGTAGGGTAAGGGCTTGGGCGATTAAGGCTGGTGGACGCTTAATCGCCCACAGCGGGAAAGGCGCTGACAGACCCTGGAGGCCGTGCGAGTGTCGGGGTGTATAAAGAGGCATATCGCGTATTCATGGCAGCACCATAGCACTTCCGGGATTTTGCTGACAACAGCATGGTCATTCAGGCCGGGCTGCCTGCTGGCGACCTACCACTGATCAGGATTGTGCCTCCTGTGCAGAACAACCCCGGCCTTCTTGCTACAATCCGGCAACACCCACCAGTAGTTGTAAAAGTTGCAAGGTACACCTATGAGCCTCGACACCCTCCCCCATTTCAGTGGAATCAATATTCCCGACCTGCCCCAACAGCTCGAAGCGCTGCTCAACGAATGCCGCCAGAAGGTGGACAGGGTGGTCCAGCAGCCGCAGCCCCTGCACTGGGATACCTTGATGCTGCCCCTGGAGGAGATCGACGACCGCCTCGAAAAATTCTGGTCGCCGGTCAGTCACCTCAACGGGGTGCTCAACAGTGACGAGCTGCGCCAGGCCTACGAGGCCTGCCTGCCTCTGCTCACCGCCTATCGCAGCGAAATGGGCCAGAACCGGCCCCTCTATGAGGCGGTGAAAAACCTGGCCGAGAGTGCCGATTACCCGCAACTCAGTCGCGCGCAACAACAGGCGATCCAGCATATGCTGCGGGATTTCACCCTCTCCGGTGTGGCGCTTGAAGAACCCCAGCGCCAGCGTTTCAGCGCCATCCAGCAGCGCCTCAGCGAACTGGCCACGGCGTTTTCCAACAATGTCCTCGATGCCACCGAGGGTTGGGAAAAAGTCATAGCAGACGCAACTGAACTCGCAGGTATACCGCCCACTGCGTTACAGAATTTCCGCCAGCAGGCCGAAAGCAAGGGCCAAACCGGTTACCGCCTGACTCTGGATATCCCCTCGTACCTGCCGGTTATCCAGTACGCCGACAACCGCGAACTGCGTCGCGAACTGTACCAAGCCTTCACCACCCGCGCCTCCGACCGGGGGCCGCAGGCCGGGCGTTGGGACAACAGCGCCATCATGGTGGAAACCCTGCAACTGCGGGAGGAAATGGCACAGCTGCTGGGTTTTGCCCATTACGCCGAGCTGTCACTGCAGCCCAAAATGGCGGATTCGCCCGAGCAGGTCATCCGCTTTCTGGAAGATCTCGCCCGCGCCGGTCGTGCCCAGGCGCAGGCCGAGCTGGCTGAAGTACAGCAGTTCGCTGCCTCGCTGGGTTGCGATGATCTGCAAGCCTGGGATATTCCCTACTACAGCGAAAAGCTGCGCGAGCAGCACTATGCCGTGTCGCAGGAAC
Source organism: Gammaproteobacteria bacterium BRH_c0 (assembly GCA_000961645.1). Classification (GTDB taxonomy): domain Bacteria; phylum Pseudomonadota; class Gammaproteobacteria; order Pseudomonadales; family Porticoccaceae; genus NAT127. Next base: position 12,630 of record LADM01000072.1, read on the forward strand.
AGCTGCGGCCCTACTTTCCCGCCGAGACAGTGGTGGAGGGGTTGTTTGCCATCACCGGCAAACTCTTCGATATCAGTTTTGCAGCCCAGCCCGGTGCGGATCTGTGGCATCCCGACGCGCGCTGTTACCAGGTGTTGCGGGGGGGCAAGCCCATCGCCACCTTTTACCTCGACCTCTACGCTCGCGCCAAAAAACGCGGCGGCGCGTGGATGGATCATTACTGCGGCCGCCGTCGCCGCGGCGATCAACTCCAGCTGCCGGTGGCGTATCTCACCTGCAACTTTTCGCCACCCACCAGCGACCGGCCTGCGCTGCTGACTCACGATGAGGTCACCACCCTGTTCCACGAATTCGGCCACGGCCTGCACCATATGCTCACCGATATCGAGGTGCTGAACGTTTCCGGGATCAATGGCGTGGCCTGGGATGCGGTGGAGTTGCCCAGCCAGTTCCTCGAAAACTGGTGTTGGCAGCGTGAAGCCATCCCCCTGATCTCCGGCCACTACCAAAGCGGCGAGCCGCTGCCCGAAGAGTTGCTCAACAAACTGCTCGCTGCCCGCAACTTCCAGGCGGGGATGCAGATGCTGCGCCAGCTGGAGTTTTCGCTGTTTGACCTGCGCATGCATATGGCGCCCGCGCCGCAGGATGCCGCTGATATCCAGCAATTACTGAATCAGGTGCGCGAGCAGGTGGCGGTGCTCAATCCGCCCGCGTTCAACCGCTTCCAGAACAGCTTTTCGCACATTTTTGCGGGCGGTTATGCGGCAGGCTACTACAGCTACAAATGGGCGGAGGTGCTGTCCGCCGATGCGTTCTCACTGTTTGAAGATGAGGGAGTGATGAACGAACAGACCGGGCGCAAATTCCGCGATGAAATTCTCAGCAAGGGTGGTTCGGAAGAGGCGATGACACTGTTTATCAATTTCCGTGGCCGCGAACCGTCACAGGAAGCGCTGCTGCGCCATAGCGGAATCAAAAGTGCAGGAGAGGCTGCCTGAAGTCTGACACCATTAACTTTTACCCGGCGATGACATTCACCAGCACAATCAGGCCGATAATCACCAGCACAAAATACATCACAGCAACGGCAAACACATGGACCCCGTTTGCCCGCTGGAAATCCTCCACGCGCTTGTGGGCAGGCCGCACACCCAGATGGCCGCACAGCACAATCACAACAGTGCGCCAGAAACCATAGGGTTCGGGTTTGAGGATGGCTTTTTCAGTGTCGGGTAGATTGCTGTTGGGCAAGGGCAATTCCTGTGCAATAGGTGAAGGTATCCAGGGTTTGTTGTTATCGCTTCGGGTCAGCTCTGACGCGCCCCGAGCATGATGATCAGCATACCCAGCAAAGACACACTAACACCTATCCAGTCTGTGGTGGTGGGTCGGACAGCATCCACAGCCCACAACCAGATAAGCGCGACGCTGATATAAACGCCGCCATAGGCTGCATAAACGCGACCAGCTGCATGGGGATGCAAGGTGAGAAGCCACGCAAACGCAGCGAGGCTGAAGGCCGCAGGTACCAGCAACCATGCACTGCGACCCTGCTTGAGCCAAAGGTACGGGAGGTAACAGCCAATGATTTCTGCCAGCGCCGTCGCAATAAAGAGAGCAAAGGTTTTAAGAATGTCCACAGAACCTCTCTGATACACAGATGAAATTGTTGATGGAAGCCGATCATCGGGTTTTTATCAATGCCCGGTTTTGACGATTATTCAGGCCTGTTGTAGAAGCAGTCTTGCCGTTACTACTGATCCGGCACGAATGACACGTGAAGGCCGTTCGGCCTGAGCCTGTCGAAGGCCTGTGCTTCGACAGGCTCAGTACGAACGGAGTCTCAAGCTCAGTACGAACGGACCCTCAAGCTCAGCACAAACGGACTCGCATAAAACGTAGCGCATCAATCGCCGGTCGGCAGCAACGCCTTCGGCAACTCAACCCGCACCGCCAGACCACCCAAATCCGCTTGCTCCAGATGCATCTCTCCGCCATAGGCCGTGACAGTATCGGCAACAATGGCAAGCCCCAAGCCCTGCCCCGCTACCGATTCATCAAGGCGATAACCCCGTTGCAGTGCCTGCTCGCGGTCGGCGAGGTTGGCAATGCCTGGGCCATCGTCCTCTACGCTCAGTTGCCAGTGGGTCGGGGTTTCGACGATAACAAGGGCGACCTTGCTGGCGGCCCATTTCCAGGCGTTGTCGAGCAGATTGCCAAACACTTCGAGCAGGTCGGCGCGGTCGAAGGGCAGTATCAGGTCGCCGTGGTAATGGTGATCCACTGCGAGGTGGCGGCGGTGGGCTTTTTCCAGGGCATCAATCAAAGCGGGCAATTCTCGAGCGGCGATAAAAGGCTCGAAGGCGCCAGTGCCCGCGGCGTTTTGCGCCAGGTTGAGTTCGCGCTGCACACGCTCATTGATCTGGTCGAGCTGGCTGCGCAGGGGCTGGTGCAGTTCGGGGCGGCTGCGGATGACATCCCGTTCAATCAGGCTGGAGAGTACCGCTAGCGGTGTTTTCAGGGCGTGGCCGAGATTGCCGAGGGCATTGCGGGAGCGCAGCAGGGACTGACGGGTCTGGGTGAGCAACTGGTTGATCTGGCGGATCAGCGGCAGCAGTTCCTCCGGGACCTGCTCATCCAGCAACTGTTCTTCACCCGCCTGGATCGCCGCCAGCTGGTGGCGGGTTTTGTCCAGCGGTCGCAGGGCGCGGCGCATCCAGCTGTTGAGCAGGAGCAGCGCTATCAGCAGGGCAATCACCCAGAGCACGATAAAATGTTGGAGGACGCGGTGAAATTCACGCACCAGGGGGCTGTAATCGTTGGCCACTGTAATGTCAAAGTGCTGGCCGAAGCGATCGAATCCCTGGGTCATTACCAGCAGTTGCTGGCTGCCGGGTCCGTCAATCTTGCCCACAGCCCGGTTGGCGGGATCGGCCGGCAACAGCAGGTCGGTGTCCCACAGGGAGCGCGAGCGCCACTGCTGATCGGCAAAGCGAATCAGAAAATACTGGCCTGATAATGGCCGGTTCCAGGCGGGGTCGAGTCGCGTCTGATCGAGGTAAGGGCCACTGGCTCCGTTGCGGATGGCGGTCAGCAACCGCTCGATACCGAGCTGCACGGCCTGCTCGGTAAGGCGCGTTTGGAAGCGGTCAAAAAGCACATAGGCGCCCGCGCCAATGCCGGTGCCCAGCAGCGCCAGCACCAGCAAAATGGCAATACCCAGTTGCTGTTTGATGGACAGTGCGGAGGGTTTGAACGTCACGGCACCAGTCCGCGGAAAATATAGCCCTGGCCGCGCCGGGTTTCGATAATGCCCTTGCCGAGCTTGTCGCGCAGGTGGCTGATATGCACCTCAATCACATTGCTGTTGCGCTCCGCGTCGAGGCGGTAGAGATGCTCCGCCAGCTGCCATTTCGACAACAGCCGCCGTGGGTTGAGCATAAAGTAGCGCAGCAGGCTGAACTCGCCGCCGGTGAGGCTGATGCCATCGCCCTTGTCGTCACTGATGCTGCGCACGCACTGGCGCGTTTCATCGAGGGCAATGCCGTTGACGGTCAACAACGGCGTGGTGTCCGCGCCGTGGCTGCGGCGCAATAAAGCGCGCAGGCGCAGCACCAGTTCATCGGGGTGAAAGGGCTTGCCGAGGTAGTCGTCGGCCCCGGCGCCAAGGCCGGTGATGCGATCGCTCCAGCTGTTGCGGGCGGTGAGTACCAGCACCGGCAAACCCTGACCCGCCGCGCGCCACTCCTGCAAAATATCCAGGCCGCTTTTACCCGGCAGGCCAAGATCCAGAATGGCGGCATCGTAGTTGTCATCAAAGGGGGCGCGCAGCGCGTCGCGACCATCCACCAACCAGTCGCAGGCATAGCCCTCACTGCGCAGGCGCGGCAGCAATTCGTCGGCCAGCGCCACGCTGTCTTCCACCAGCAGCAGTCGCATCAGTCTTCGAGCTCGTCATCAACAATGGCGCCGTTGCGGGCGTCGATTTCCAGCTCGCGCACCTGATTGCCGGACGTGAGTATTTCAATTTCATAGATGTAGCTGCTGTCTTCTTCCTCCAGTTCCACCTCGATAATCTGTGCATCGGGGTGGCGTTCATAGACGCTGGCGATGATCTGCTCAAAGGACAGCAACTCGCCCTTGCGACGCAGTTCCAGTACTTCGTTGTGGCCAATATCACGCGCAACTGCGCTGGCGTTCAACACCAGCGCAGTTGCAAGCAGAGCGATAACTTTCGAGAAACTAGTCATCATTGTCCTGACGGTTTTTAACGACTTCGGCACTGACAGCATCGATATCTACATCCCATTCCCTGTTGTTGGCGTCGCGCAGTTCGACCTTGTAGATGTACTTACCATAGTTATCCTCCAGTTCGGTATCAACGATATTGGCGCCGGGGTGCAGGTCAAGTGCGACCTTGTTCAGTTCCTTGAAATGCTTGATGGTGCCCTGTTCCACCAGTTCGATGGCTTTGTCGGGGCCCAGATCATCAGTCAGGGCGGGAGCGGCAATGGCAGCAGCGGCGGTGAAAACAGCAGTCAGGATAACAGTGCTTAAGGGTTTCATGGTCTATCTCCAGATTCAGTGTGGTATTAAACAAGCACCACCAGATTAACCGAGCTGACTTAATTCAACCTTAATGTCAGGTTTGGCACTTGCTGGTTGTGAGGGCTTGACCACTATTGCCAAAGTGCTAACGTGACAACAAACAACAAATCAATACGGAGCGTCGCAAATGGATTTCAGCCTTGGCAAAACCCTGTCCCTGTTGATCAAAACAGCCCCGTTTATTGCCCTGCGGCTGGTGATCTTTTTTGGCATCACTCTGGCCTATGTGGTCGGCACGGGTGGCGGTGCCGGGATCGGTTACCTGGTTGGCAAGGCGGGTGGTGATCCCGCTGGTACCGCCTTTTGGGGTGCGTTTGGCGGCTTTGGCCTGGTGTCCGGCATCCTCTACTTGTTGCGCGAATACCTGCTCTATCTGGTCAAGGCCGGGCATATCGCCGTCCTGGTACAGCTGATCGATGACAAACCGATTCCCGGCGGGCGCAGTCAGATTGACTATGCGGCGGCGGAAGTGAAAGCGCGCTTTGCCGAGTCCTCCACGCTCTTTGCCATAGACCAGCTGATCAAGGGTGTATTGAAAGCGATTAACGGTCTGTTGCTCAGCATTGGCCGTTTTGTGCCGATTCCCGGTCTTGAGCCGCTGCTGCGCTTTGTCAGCTCGGTATTGAACCTGTCACTGACCTATGTGGATGAGGTGATTCTGGCCCACAATATTCGCACCCATTCTGACAACCCCTGGGAATCGAGCCGCAATGCGCTGGTGCTGTACGCGCAAAACTACGGCAAGATGGTGAAGAACGCGCTGTTCCTGGCGTTTATTGTCTGGATTTTTACCTTTGTGCTTTTCCTGCTGGTGCTGGCGCCAGTGGCGGCGCTGGTGACGCTGTTTCCCGGCATTGCCGGTTTCTGGACTGTGGTGATCGCCATCGTGGTGGCGATTTCACTCAAGGCGGCCATTGTTGATCCGCTCGCCATGGCGGCGCTGTTGCAGGCCTATTTCCGGGTGACCGAAGGCCAGCAGCCCAACCCCGAGTGGGTGCAGAAACTGGAAGGAGTCAGTGACAAGTTCAGGAAGCTGGGGGAAAAGGCCCGCAGCTTTGTGCCCGGCAAAAGCACCCCCGTTGAACCGGCAGCGCCTACACCAAACGATCCAGCCTGAAAGTGCGATGCCGCAGCGGGTTTTCCCGCTGCGGCATCATTGGTCTTGAGTGGCGACCCGTTAAATCCGCGCAGCCAGCAGCATTTCCTCAATCCCGTCAAAATCCGCAGCGCTTTCGGCAATGATCTCGATGCGGCTGTCGAAGGCTTCGTCAAGCTCCATGATCGACAGCACCTGCTCCGACAGGTTAAAACCGAATATGCCGTTGTTGGTAATCATCACCGCCTTCAGGCGCTCGGCAACCACCCCGCTGAAGAGGGCAAACAGGCGGAAGTGGTCAAACACCACAGCGGGGTCAAAAATCCAGCCGGCACTGACAAAACCGCCACCGCTGTTGTCTTTGCGCACATAGCCGCAAGGCGGGAATTTCAGCACCATCGCCAGCTCGATACTGTCGGGGGTGTCCAGCCCGGGGTGCTGCTCGGGGGGGTGAATCGCGACTGACAGGCGAGGAGAGTCGAGCCACGCCGGCTCGACAGCGCCATGGGCGACTTTATAAAGCGGGCGCTCGCCCAGCTGCCGTGTGGCGATAAAGTTATCGAGGATATCTGTATCTGCCGCTTCGTAAAGGTCGGTCTTGGCGGCCACGATGACATCGGCAATGGCCAGTTGGTCGCAAAAAATATCGTGCCCGGTGTAGCGCGGGTCGGCCAGCTTGCGGGCATCCACCAGGGTCAGGGTGGCGCCGACGCACAACAGTTCCTGATACATGGGCTGTAGCAGGGTGGCGAGCATTTCCCGCGGGTGACCAAGGCCGGTGGGCTCAATCAGCAGGCGGTCCGGTTTGGCGCGGCGCAGCAACTGGTTGAGGGCGACCTGCATGGGCAGGCCGGAGCTGCAGCACATACAGCCGCCGGGCACCTCGCGGATAACCACTTCGCCTTCCCCGGTCTGATCCGAGCCGGAAAGCAGGCTGCCATCAATGCCCACCTCACCGAATTCATTGACCAGCACGGCCCAGGTTTCCCCGGCGGGTTTGCTGGCCAGCAGGTGGCGGATGGCGGTGGTTTTACCGACCCCGAGAAAGCCGGTGATGATATTGACGGGTACAGGTTTTGGCATGGTTACTGACTGCTGGCTGATGGTGAAAGTTGTGGCAGGAGTTTCCCATAAACGGCGCAGTGAGTGACAGCCCCTGACCTGTTGCTGGTGGGGCGCTGCCCGCAACATTCCTGCGCTTTTAACAGGGCTTTTAAGGAACCGTTAAGCCTGGCTCGATAGTTTGGGAGTCTGAGTGTGAGGGCCAGCGTCGGTCCTTGCTGATCGCTACCCCCAAGAGCCATCGCATGAAGACAATAACTGTAATCGGGCCAGGAAGGCTTGCTCCCCCCTGGCTGTTACCGTTTGTCCTGCTGTCTTGGCTGCATATGCTGTGGCTCACTGCCGGTCTGCTTGAGCTGGGCATGGCCGCGCGCGTCTTAATCTGGCCGACTCTGTTCCACTTCTCCGCCTGGCTGGTTTACAGCCTTATCTATCTTGTTCCGGCACTGCTGATCACAAGGGCAGTTGCCTGGTTGCTACCGCGCATGCCGCGGCTGGCCGTGTTGACGGGCCTGGTCAGCAGCATCCTCTGTCTGCTGTTTATCCTCACCGACGGGATGATTTACCAGCTCTACAATTTTCACTTCAACGGCTTTGTGCTCAATCTGTTGCTGACCCCGGGGGGGATGGAATCTCTCGGTTCCAGCAATGACACCTACCTATCGGTGGCACTGCTCATCGCCCGTATTGTCGTCATCCAGTTGGTGCTGATAGCGCTCAGTATCCGGGTCGCCAGGGTGCCGTTTGCCCGCCGCCCGCTGATAAAAGCGGTTGCCGGGCTGTGGCTGTTGGCACTGGTGACCGAGGGCGCCAGCTACGGTATCGCCGACCTGAAAAAGGATGGTGCCATCCTCGATACCGCCAGGGTGTACCCCTTTTTCAAGGCAGTGCGATTTCGCAGTCTGGCGGCCCGCTTCGGGATTGAGGCCGCACCGCGCAACTCCATCAGAGCTTCGGTTGACACTGCCAGGCTCCAGTATCCCCGCCAGCCTGTGGCCTTCAACGCTGTTGACGCTCCCGATCACAAGGCCCCCAATATTGTCTGGCTGGTGGCGGAATCCCTGCGCTGGGATCAGCTCAATCCGGACACCATGCCCAATACCTGGGCCCTGGCCAGGCGCAGCCAGCACTTTACCCGCCACTACTCCTCGGGCAACGGTACCCGGGAGGGCCTGTTCGGCATGTTCTACGGGTTGTACGGTTCCTACTGGTCGAGTTTTCTCAGCGCCCGCCGCAGCCCGCTGCTGATGGACCGCATTGTTGAGCTGGGCTACCAGCTTGACCTGCGCACCAGTGCGCGCTTTTCCTACCCCGAATTTGACAAGACCCTGTTTGCCGGAGTCCCCGTTGACCAGTTGCAGGAAGCAGATGGCAATCTGCCAGCCTGGCAGCGCGACCAGCACAACACCTCTGGCCTGATCGAATTCCTGCAACAGCGCGAAACACAGCGACCTTTTATGAGCTTTTACTTTCTCGAGTCCACCCACGCCCGCTACTACTTTCCCGAGGACAATGCGCCAAATCAGCCGTATGCCGAGGACATCAATTACGCGCGCATGTCGAAAGCCGACCTGCTCCCGCAGATCGACCTGATCAGGAACCGCTATTCCAACGCCGCCCACTGGATTGATGTGCAGGTGGGCCGCATCGTCGAAGAGCTGGAGCGCCAGGGACTGCTCGATAACACCATCCTCATCGTCACTGGCGACCACGGTGAGGAATTCCTCGAAAGGGGTTCCTGGGGCCACAACTCCCATTTTGTCGACGAGCAGACCCGGGTGCCGCTGGTGGTGTCGATGCCGGGACGGGAACCGCAAATCATCGACCGCACCACCAGCCATATGGATATTGCAACTACCCTGTTACAGGCGCTGGGAGCCCAGGGACCCAGCCAGCACTACAGCCTCGGCCAGAATCTGTTCAGCAGCGCGCCGCGCTCCTACATCACCATCAGCGACTGGCACAGTATCGGTGTGGTTACCGGCGATCTGAAATTCCGCATTCCCTACCTCAACGATGGCAGCCTGGGCTGGGACCCCACAGGACCCGCCGACCAGCCCCTCAACGAGGCTCAGCAGGCAGCCCGGATTGATAGCAACCAGAAGGATATTCTCAGTGCCATCAGGAACAGTTCGCAGTTTCTCAGCAAGGGTGTGAAAGCCAGGACTGAGGCCGGAAAGCTGGCCCTTTAGCGCCTTGCTATGACTGTCTGCTGGCGGGCCTGGCCTGGAGTCTGGCAAGGCCCAGCAAGGCAACACTGCAAAATACCGCCCCGGCATAAAACGTGGCGGATGCACCCAGCCGATCTCACAGCAAACCGGCGAGCGCGCTGGCAACCAGCAGGGCGATACCGCTTACCAGGTTGAAGAAGCCATAGGCGGTGCCGCGCAAATCAACGGGCGCTGTGTCGGCGACCATGGTGGCGAGCAACCCCTGCGTCATCCCCATATGGTCACCCCATAGTGCCACTCCTGCCAGCACCGTCAGCCAGTGGTCGTTGACGACCAGCACCAGGTCGGCGGCGATCAGCATCACCAGACCCAGTGCCAGCAGTTTTCTGTGGCTGAAGCTGTTTGCCCAGTAGAAATTAGCTGGCACGGGGATTCGAAAGCTTTTACCAGCGGCTGCTGCCCGCAATGACGTCAGAAGCTCCTTTTGTCAGCTTGTGGTGGTCAAAACGCCAGTGATTCCTTAATGTTGCAGGTCTATAACAGTGAACAGAAGGCGACATGGCCCACCCGGTATTCGACAGGAAAAAACGCTTTGTAGTGATACTGGCGGTGCTGCTGGGCGTGGGTTTTCTCGCCACTACCCTGATCAGCTACTACGTTGCCAGGGATTCCCTCGCCAGGCACATTTCCGACGAGATGCTGCCACTGACCAGCGACAATATCTATTCCGAAATCCAGCGCGACCTGCTGCGCCCGATCCTGATTTCGTCACTGATGGCCAACGATACCTTTGTGCGCGACTGGGCGCTGAATGGCGAACAGGACAGCGAGCTGATCAGCAACTACCTGGGGGAAATCCAGAAAAAATACGGCACTATCACCGCCTTTTACATTTCCGACAAAACCCTCAATTACTACCACCCCGACGGCATTATCAAGGTGCTGGACAGCGATGACCCGGAAGATGGCTGGTATTTTCCCCTGCGCAATTACCCAGCCGACTACGATATCAATGTCGATGATGACACGGTGGATCGTTCCCGCCTGAGCATCTTTATCAACTACCGGGTGAAGGATTATGCCGGGCGGTTTATCGGTGTCACTGGTGTTGGCCTGTCGGTGAATTCCGTGGTGGCGCTGATCGAGAGCTACCAGCGCCGCTATGGGCGGCAGATCTATTTCGTCAACCGCGATGGTGAGATCATGCTGCACGGCAAGGATTATGACCTGGGTCCGCGTCTGCGCGACAGGCCCGGTCTTGCCCCGTTTGCCACACAAATACTCACCGCTCCGAGTACGACCCTGACCTACCAGCGTGACGGGGAACGCGCTGAAATTTATCTCAACAGCCGCCTGGTGCCGGAATTCGACTGGTACCTGATGGTGGAGCAGAAAAATGACAGCGGCAAGGAGCGCATCGACCAGACCCTGCTGGTCAATATCCTGCTCGCGTTGCTGGTGACAGTGGCGGTCCTGCTGGTGGCCAACTTCACCTTGCGGGGCTACCAGCAGCGCCTGATTGACATGGCCACCACGGACAAGCTCACCGGGGCTGCCAGCAGGCATGGATTTGACAGTATCTTCGAGCATGACGTGAAGCTGGCTAAACGCAGGCAGCAGCCGCTGTCGCTTCTTGCCATTGATCTCGACCATTTCAAGTCGATCAATGACAGCTACGGACACCAGGGCGGCGACACGGTGATTCAGGTTGTGGCGGCGCGGATTCGCGAGCAGATCCGCGACAGCGACACCCTCTGCCGCTGGGGTGGGGAGGAATTTCTGGTGCTACTGGAAAACTGTGCTCTCGACGCTGCCCTGCAGCGCGCGGAAAGAATTCGCCAGATCATCAGCGCCAAAACCGTGCGCTTCGGGCGTGACGAAATTGATGTCACCATGAGTATTGGTGTGGCCCAGTACTACCCTGGCGAGGGACTCGATGCCCTGATCAATCGCGCCGATGGCGCGCTGTATGCCGCCAAGGGTGACGGTCGCAACAGGGTCAAATCCGCCTGAGCAAACGAGAAGGCAGGTAAACAGGTAAGCAGGTAAAAGGGTTGAGCTAAAGCGGATTCAAGAGCAGTGTGATAACGCCCCACCCCGAGGGTGAGGCGCTGTTCGGTCGGCGTCCGGATTACTGGTTGTTCAGAACCAGTTGACCATCCACGACGGGGATGCGGTTGCCGGGGTCGTGATCCATATGGATCGTTTTTTCAACGTCCCCGAGGCGGTATGTGACGTCGTAGCCGCGCAACTCTTCCCGTGAGTCAGTCACGGTTTCACAGCGGGTTTCAGTGGTGACGTAGGTGCTGTTGGACTGAATGCGCTCCTGAGCCTTGTTACCGGCATAGCCGCCCGCCGCTGCGCCAGCCACGGTGGCGACTTTCTTGCCGCTACCACCACCGACCTGGTTGCCAAGTACACCGCCGATCACTGCGCCAGCCACTGAACCGATAATCTGGTTTTCATCCTTGACCGGTTTCTGCCGGGTAACCTGCACGTCCTGGCACACTTCGCGCGGTGTTTGGATGGTTTCGCGCACTTCGCTGACGTTGAGTACTTCGGCGTGGGTCGGCTCTGCGCCCGGCCCCAACAGGTTGTAACCGGCAATCACGCCACCCGCAGTGGCAATGACTACGCCCACTACAATCCCCCCTACCATTGATTTGTTCATTGCTCTTCTCCGTGGTAATTCACAATAGTGCAGTCAACGATCTGGTTGATCTGTTCGCCAGCGCACTTTACAGGAAATAACTGCGAACACCTGCTCAGACGTCAGCGCGGCGGAAAAAGTTCCAGGAATAAAGGCTAGCGAGATCTTCAGGGGCGCGACATCAGTGCCCTGACGACGCGCCCGCCCGGGCTTTGCGCAGGGTCTCCCGGTATACGGCGATATGCTCACCACCGAGAGCAACGGCCCTGCTTGCCACCTGCTCTGCCTCATCAGCCCTGCCGGTTTCAAGCAGAATGCTCGCCAGATTGTTGTGGGCCGGGGCAAAATCCGCGTGCAAGGCAATGGCTGCGCGGAAGCGAGCTTCGGCATCCGCCAGATTGCCCCGAGCGTAGAGAAAATTCCCGTAACCCATGTGCAGATCAACCCGCTGTGCCCAGCGCTTCACCCCCGCCCGCCAAGCGCGCTCGGCAGCAGCCGGATTGGCATTGCGCTCAAAAGCGGCGGCGGCCAGGAAATAGCGCTGGCCGTCATCATCGACAGGCAATTCGCCGGGTTTCAGTGCCACCATTCCCCAGTAATCGGCCCGCGCCCAGGTGCGCTCAAACAGCTTGAGGCCCATCACATAGCGCCTTTCAACACCGGAGCGCAGCACCATCTCGCGTCGCTCCAGGTCGTAGCCCACCACCACTGCATAGTGCCATTGCGGGTACCAGCTGAGACCGAGATTTTGCAGTATCAATACCGGTTGTCCACCATCGATGGCCGCCAGCAGCGACTCCAGGGTTGGCGCAATTGTATAGGCGAGGCGCTGCTGCTGGCGGGTGGCCGCGAGAATCTCCACCTGAAACGAACCCTGGCGCTTGGGCACATAGATGCGCGGCACCAGCTCCTCGGGGGTGACAGCCACACCGCTGTTGTGCAGCACCGTGGCGAGGGCCGCAGGGCCACACTGGTAGAGTTCCTGGGGGTAAAAGGGCACGTCCGCCAGTTCGTGGTGAGCGGGCAGATTCGCCGGGCGGTCCTCGAGGATGCGCTTGGTCTGCGGCGTAGCGCTACACCCGGCCATCAGCAGGGCCAGCAACAGCAGCAGGGTGAAAGACAGAGGTCGTTGATAGCGCAGATGGGTCACCACGTGAGAGAGGGAAGGAATCCGGCCAGTGCTGCAAGCGCCCTGGCCGGGTCAGCCTGGTTACAGTTTCGGGAAGATGTCGATAACACCGGCGACTTCGAGGAGGATCAGAATCAGCAATACCACCGCAACAGTGCCGAGGCCGCTACCGGCGGGCAGGCTGGCGAGCTGGCCCTGTACCTGCTGGATTTCACTGGCGGTCATGTTGTTGACCCGCTCGGTCACATCGGCGGGGTTAACACCGAGGGCGAGCAGTTCCTTTTTGACATCATCGCGCAGCAGTTGTGCACTGAGAGCATCCCGCTGCTGGACCAATTCGGCCTCTGACACCAGAGTGTCAGTGCCAATCATCGCGGCGTGGACCGGTGCCTGGATACAGGCGAAGGAAAACAGCAGCGCTACCAGATAGGCCAGAAAGCGGGGTGTGTATTGGTGAGTGAGCGTTGGTGAGTTCATGGTTCTCTCCTTGAGATTGCTTTTGTTGGTGATCGGATTTCACGGCTGTGGGAAGCCTGGATTCGCTACTTTTTGAGTCTACAACCGCTTGAAGGTTCACCCATAAACCGCAAGTCAATTTCCTGTTGGCGCCGCCGAAGGGTTCTCCAGGCTTTGCAAAGGGTTTAGGATCAGGCCACTCCATTGAATGGCATAGCGGAGATCATGAACAGGAATTTTGCCCATGCTGCCTTGTGGTTACTGGGATTGCTTCCGGCTGTAGTTGCCTGGATGGCGCTGCCACCAGGCAGTTTTAGCGGGGCAGCAGCCAGCCTTAACAGCGCAGGTCGCCTGACAGGGATCGGCGGGCTGGGCCTCTTTTTGCTGGCGGCCATGGCCAGTGTCCGCATTCCCGGTTTTGACCGCCATTTTGGCGGCCTGACCAAGCTCTGGCAGACCCACCATAGCATGGGCGCGGTTGCCTTTCTGCTCTTGCTCTGCCATCCCCTGCTGCTGGCGCTGGCTTCAGCCGGGATCTCGCCAGCAGCTGCGGTGGCGGTGCTGTTTCCGCCTGCCGCTGGTACAGCAGTCTGGTTGGGGTGGGGCGCGCTGTTATCGATGATGGTGTTTCTCGCCCCCAGTTTCGCCTTTTTTGGTCCCCCCAAATACCAGCGCTGGAAAAAAATTCACCGCCTTGCTGCGATCTCTGCCGTGCTGGCCCTGGCCCATACCCTGTGGCTGGAGCGTACCATTCCCGAACCCTGGAGCAGCCTGATCTGGCTGGGCTTGGCAGCAGCCACCATTGGCGCCCTCGTTTATGGGCTGGTGTTTGGCCGCCGCGCCAGCCAGTACCCCTACACAGTGGCGGAGGTGGCGAGACCAGCCAACAATGTGGTGGAGCTCAGCCTCAACCCGCTGGGCAAGCCGCTGCGCTATGAAGCGGGGCAATTCGTCTACCTCAGTCATTACGACGGTAAACTTCCTGGCGGATACGGTGAAGAGCATCCCTACACTCTGTCGTCATCACCCGCCGAGCTTCAGGTGCGCATCGCCATCAAGGACCTGGGTGATGCCAGCCGCGCGATCCAGGAGATCCACCGGGGCAGCAAGGTCCGCCTGGTCGGCCCCTACGGCGCCTTTTTTCCGCCCACCAATAGCGATGCGGAGTTGTGGATAGCGGGTGGCATTGGTATCACGCCCTTTCTGGGCCGTGCCCGCGATCTGGCCAGTCGCGCTGAGCGGGTGGATATCAATATGATCTACTGCGTGCAGGATGAAGCCCGGGCGCTGTTTGCCGATGAGTTGCGCCAGCTCAAGGCGCGCATACCCGGTTTCTGCTTGACTGTTCATTACTTTTACCGGGACGGGCCTCTGGCCACGGACTTTGTCCGCTACCACTGTCCCGATTGCAGTGGCCGCCAGGTCTATGTGTGTGGGCCTGGACCACTACTCAAGCTGGCCAGAGAGGTGGTATTGGGCGCCGGGGTAAGGCGCAGCAATTTTCACAGCGAGGAGTTCAACCTGTTATGAAAAAACTTTGTTATTCGGCATTTATCGCCTTCTGGTCCAGCATCGCGACGTTGCTCGCGGTGCAGGCCATGGCCACTAACGAGCCCGCGCCGACAGATTCAGCCAGCGTCTACAGTCTTGAGGAGATCGCTGCCCATAACAGCGAAGCAGATTGCTGGGTGGTTATCGAGGGCGCGGTGTACGACATCAGCGCCTATTTCCCCAACCATCCGGCGCCGCCAGCAGTGCTATCGCCCTGGTGTGGCAAGGAGGCTACCGAGGGCATGCGCACCAAGGGCTATGGCCGCGACCACAGCCCGGCGGCCTGGGGCATGCTTGACAGCTACCGGATCGGAACCCTCAAGGAGTAGCGCTGGTTGCACCCGGCACGGAGTGACCGGGCTTTCGGTTCCTGACCTGCGTCGCAACAAGGACAATAGCCATGGTGGTATGGAAAAGAATACTTCTGGTATTGCTGGCAGTCTCCGGACTGGGCTTGTCGGGTTATCCCATCCTGCTCAATGCCGACAGCAGCAACTGCCTGATGTGCCACCAGAAGGAGGCCCAGGGCGGTATCAGCCACCGCGCCCACGGACTGGGCCCGGACCCGCGCGGTCAACAGGACACCATTGATTGTGTGTCCTGCCACGGCCCCAGCACCGAGCACGCCAGCAGCCCACGCACAGCGCCCTCTGTCACTTTCAGCAGCGTGGACGAGGGACAAAGCGACGCTACCTGTATTGCCTGCCACAGCGGCAGCGCCATGAGCCACTGGGCATTCAGTGAACACCGCAATGCCGAGGTGGGTTGCAGCGGCTGTCACAGCATCCATACCGCCAGGGATCCGGTGCAGGAGCGCAACGGCCAGTTTGAGGTCTGCACCAGCTGTCACCAGAGCGAAAAAATGGACCAGTTGAAATTCTCCCGACACCCCATGAGCGAGGGTCACGTCCAGTGCAGCGATTGCCATGCACCCCATGGCAGCAGCGCCATGAACGGCCTCAGCGCCGCCACCCTCAACGATACCTGTTACCAGTGTCATGCGGAGAAGCGCGGCCCTTTCCTGTTTGAACACGAGCCGGTGCAGGATGATTGCATGAGTTGCCATCTGCCCCACGCCTCGGTCAACGACAGCTTGCTGAAGGCGCGGGAGCCGTTCCTGTGCCAGCAGTGCCATATTGCCTCGCGACATCCAGGCACGCTCTACGATAGCGACAGGTTGGGACGGCAGGATATCAATATCATCGGCCAATCCTGCACCAACTGCCACAGCCAGGTGCATGGCGGCAACCAGCCTGCCAGCTCAAGCTTCCGGCGTTGAGGGGGCACAGATGGATAGCAACCACAGCAGGGGTAGCAAAAGGGGGTGGATAGCCGGTCTGCCCCTGCTGGTGATAAGCGCCGCCTGGAGTGCTGGGCCAACCGATAGCGCAGCGGATATCCGCGCCTGGCTGCAACTGGGCGGCGGCGTGGTGGACAACGGCAATGGCCGCTTTGGTGAATACAGCCACCTCCTCCAGAGCGACCGGCTGTTTGGCCTTGGCGCCCTTGGTATTGACTGGCGGGATGGTGCAGACCCCTACCGCTCCGCTCATCTCAGCGCCATCTCCGGGGTCGATCAGCTGGGGCTTGAAGCGGCGTTTTCGCGCCAGGGCGACTACCGCATCGGTTTTGACTACCGTCGAACCGAGGCCATCTCGCGCGAGGATGTGAGCAGCGTCTTTGCCACTCGCGGCAGCGATCACCGTCTGCCGTCGGACTACATGAATGTCGGCACTGCGGAGCGTTTCAACACTCACGCAGGAGTCTCCCGCCAGGGGGCAGGGCTCGACCTGATGCGCCAGCTCGGCCCCTGGCAGATCAGCGCCAGCCTCAACAGCGAACTCAAGGAGGGCAGCAAGGTGACCGGCGCCAGCGAGCGCTTTGGCGATGCCGCTCTGCTGCTGGCGCCGGTGGATTACCGCCACGACACACTCGATATGGGCCTGGGCTACGAGGCGCAGCAATGGTTGGTGAATACGCGCTTTTACCATTCCCGCTTTCGCAATGACCAGCGCGCCCTCAGCTACCAGAACCCCATCAACCTGAATGCGCCAGTGCGCAGCCTCGATACCGGCCCGGATAACGAATTCAGCCGTTTCAGCGCCGACGGTCTGTACCGCCTGTCAGCGGCCAGCCAGCTGTCCTTTTATGCCGCCCGTGGCGAAGGCCGCCAGAACGACGACTGGCTGCAACCGTTGCTGGTAGCGGGCCAGCCGCTGCTCGATTCCCTCGATGCCCGGCGGGTGGATACCGACCTGCGCCTCGGTCTGCGCGCCCAGCTGTCGCCGCGTTTTGGTTACCGTCTGCAATGGGATTACCGCGACCGCGACAACCGCACCGATGTGATCCAGCTCTCCCCCACCAGCTATTCCCACCTTTACGACAGCACCCGTCAGCGCCTGTCACTAGATGGCAGTTACCGCCTGCCGCTGCGGATGCGGCTGCGCGGCGGCGTGGAAATTATCCAGATGGAGCGCACAACGCAAAGCCTGCAGAGATTCACGGACGATGCCGACGACACCCGCCTGTGGGCGCAGCTGCGCCTTCCAGCCCTTGGCAGGTTGAACTGGTCTGTGGGAGTGGAAACCAGGGACAGGGACACTGATCTTTCGGCACGGCGCACAGCAGCATTGAATGTCAACGCCCCCTCCCAGGCGCAGCCCGATTACCTGCTCGCCGGGCGCTTCTGGCAGTATGAGTTGCAGGGTGATTTGGCCCTCACCGAGACCCTGCTGCTGGCTGCCAGCTACCGGCATCTGAATGACAACGTTGATAATGCGTTCTACGGGCTCCATAGCCGCAGTAGCGACGAGGTATCTGTCAATCTGTCATGGCAGGTAAACAGGAGGCTGGCTCTCAGCGCCTGGGGTCTCTACCAGGATTTTCAGCTCGCCCAGGATGGCCTCGAATTCCATCCCAGCGCTGCGACCAGTCACGCCAATGCTCCATGGCGCCATCAGAGCGAAGACAGCAGTCGCAGCGCCGGGCTCAATGTGCGCTGGCGTATGACCCCCGCTGTGGAGACATCCATCGATTACAGTGTCAGCGACAACGACAGCAGTTACCGCAGCCGCTGGCTGGAGGATGCCGATAGCGGCGAATCCGCTGGCACCAGCGACCACCTGCCCGGCTATGGTGTCGATGTGCAACGGCTGGACGCGAGTGTGAAATGGGATCAAAGCCCTCGCACCCAATACCAGCTGCGCTATCTGTACGAACGTTTCCGCAGTGATGACTGGGCCTGGGGGGATGACACATTCAGCGCACTTGCCTTTGGCTGGAACTCGCCAAATTATGACGCGCATGCCCTGTTATTCACGGTGAAGTATCAGTGGGATAAAGCGCGCTGACTAATGCCGAGAGTGAGTGCTGATGACACGACACCAGGGCAGTGCTGGACATGATATTGATCTGCGCTACTGTCGGGACGTCAGCGGTAGATAAAAAAACAGCTCGGTACAGAAAATGAAATTCTGCTGCTGCTCACTGGAAGAAACCCGGCGCTGCTGCTATATCTTATACAACCATTGTCAAACCCCTGTCTAAAAGCACAAGTACAGTAGTCGGTAACAATCAAAATTCCATAAAGGCTCGAGCGCCATGCGTCGGGCATTATCGTCTGTAATTGTTCACAAGGAGAACGCGGTGAGAGTGTCAAAATGTTGGCGTTGGCTGGCAGGGATTGGCATTGCCCCATTGCTGTTGCTGGTATCTGTAGCGCTGTTCGCAGAAAACAATGATGCAGTCCCTGCGGATTTTACTATCAGCCTGCAATCAGCTCCCCTCAACTCGGTCAATCCCCTCGAAACGGAAAGTATTGTCGTCAAGGCCGATGGTACAGCACAGCTGTCGGCAGGCCAGGGCAATGACGGCCCCCTTCAGGCAATGCAGATTTCGCTTTCAGCGCAAGATGTGAAAGCAATTTTTGACGCCACGCAGCGCTTGGATTTTTTCACCCTCGCTCCGGAGTACGTTGATCCCGACATTATCGATGGCGATTACGCGGCCATCGAAGTTACCGCCAACGGCAAGACTCACAAGGTCAGGACCCAAAATATCCACGTCGTGGACTTCGACATTCTGGCCATGACAGTCAACGCCCGTGTGCCCTTTGAACGCCAGGTGCTTTACAACGCGTTGAGGGACAATGACGTTAAAAAGGTGAAGCGATGAATATCCGCATCGCCTTTCACCGCCTCCTGCTCACACTCTGTTTCAGTGTTCTTTTCGCCTTTCCATATTGTCTGACTCACGCCAACACCATTGTTGCCAAAACCGGCGAGTGTGAGCGGGTGATCACAGTCAAAATCGAGATTTACTCCGATCTGAATCCTCTGGTATGGACAGATGAAGAGTTGGCAGCCATGGATGAGGATACCCGCAAAAGGATCACCGAGCTGATGGCAAGCCATACCAGCTATGGAGAGGCCGATCTCAAAAAAATTGCTGACGAGTGGCAGGCCGAGATCGAAAGCGTGTGGAATGGCCCCACCGACGAGCAGGTAAAGGATGCGGCGGAAGATCTTGGCGTTAGCGAGGAAGATCGCAAGTCCGCCGCCAATGGCGGCAATGATGAGTTGCGCAAAAAACTGGATGAACGCGCCCGGGAGATGATGGCTGCCGCTGGCGGAGAAGCAGCCTGTACCGAAATCAACTGCTGCAAGATTTACTTCAAGGCCGAAGTGAAACTGCGCGGTGCGGAACCGACACCGGGTTATCACCAGGTTGAGGTCATGGTGAAGGGCTATCGCTCCAACGTCACCAGTAAAGATGGCAAGGTCGAGAACAACCATGGTGGCACCACCGGGCGCTGGGGCTACGATCCCAACAATGCCTGGGACGCTTCCTGTGCCCACGAAACCGGGCACCTGATGGGGCTGGGTGACGAATATCACGAAGGAGGCGGCAACAATGAAGGCCACGACCACGATGTGATGACCGGCAGTTACGGCTGGCCACAGGAGGATTCGCTCCAGGATATTCTCGGCATTGGCGGTGCCGAGTGTGATTGCTGTCCCAAGGACGACAGGGCAAGCGGCCTGTTCCAGCGCTTTGGCAGTACTTACCGAACGGCGGGCGATGCGCTTTTGACCAATAATTGTCCAGTCCTGAGGCAGTTGAAGGACGACTACGAAGCGCAGCTTGGCAATGCCATGGCGGCGCCAATTTCCATGACCGACAAGGCAAACCTGGTCAACCGTATCAAGCAGAATCTGGAAAAAGTTCGCACGGCCCTGCTTGACTGTGATCCGCCCCAGGAAAACCTGCTGCTCGGCTCTGATCTGCAGGAGTGGTGCCGTTTTACGCCAGAGGAAATGATCCCGATTCCCATCCCCGGTCCGGGTGATGACCCGCGGGATATTCCTATTGGCGGGCCTGCCACTACACCGGGTGATAGCGATGACCCAAGCGATGTGCCTGGCGACGATGGCGATGGCCCGAGGGATACCCCCGTACCAGGTGACCAACCCGGTGGTACACCCCCAGGGGGTGGCTTGATCACGGTAACGCCAGGCGGTGGCGGCGGGGACGACCCCAAGGATGTGCCGCCCCCGGAAGATGACGACCCCTCCGACGTGCCCGTTCCGCCCATTTATGTGAACGTCAAGGCGACTTCCACCGCCCTCACGTCAGGGGCTGCCGCAAGTGATATCTCCGGTCTGCAGATCAAGCTGTATCCCAGCGAGGTCGCCAATCCCACCTTGCCCGCACCGGGCGGGGCCAAGGACACCGATAGCGGCGCCGGAGACGATCCGGTGCAGGGCGTCACCGGCGAGGATGGCACGGTGCGCATCGCCGCCGATCCGACCGTGCTGGGGCTCAATGGCAACACGCCCAGCGACATGACGGTGGAGATGAATATCGATCCCACCATCACCGGCCTGGTGGTGCCCAAGGGCACTGACCTGCCCGGCTATGATGAGCCGGATGAGATCGTCGGTATCGGCAGTGACACCTTCAAGATCTATTACGTGCCCAATGTGTTGGCTGAAACACTGGTGGGAGACACCGTCGAGATCAATATCTGCGGTGAGAAAAAACCGCTGGGCCGGGGCTCCTATTCGCTCGCCGTGCTGCCGCCTGGCGCTGCGTTGCCGGGGGCAACCATTTCCCTGCAAGGCATGGCGGGAGGTGCACCATGAGATATCGCGATTTGCCAGCCAGTTTTCGTTGTCTGCCGATTCTTGCCGTTTTTGCCTCCTTTTCTGCTCAGGTTTTGGCACTTGATCCCCCCGCTGATCCACTGTTCACGAAAACCGGCAATGAAAGCCAATGGCACCTGCCTGCAGTAGGGCTGGATGCCGGTGCCAAAAGTGGCTGGCGCACGGTCAGAAAGGCCGAGCCGGTAACGGTGGCTGTGATCGATTCGGGGCTGGACTGGAATCACCGCGATTTCGACTGGAATAATCTCTGGCACAACGACGGGGAAATTGCCGATAACGGTATCGATGACGATGGCAACGGCTATGTCGATGACATGATCGGCTACAACTTTATCGGCCACAACAACAAGCCCTGGGATCACGATGGCCACGGCACTTTTGTTGCCGGGCTGATTGCCGGCAGCTGGAACAGCGAGGGCATTGCCGGTATCAATCCCGCCGCCCGGATCATGGTGCTGAAGGCGCTCAACAGTTTTGGCCACACCCGCGCCTCCTATATTGCCGAGGCGATCACCTACGCCGTCGACAACGGCGCGCGCATCATCAATATCTCGGTGGGCGGCGAAGGCCTGATCAGCATGCAGAAAAAGGCGGTGGATTACGCCGTCTCGAAGGGCGCGCTGATCATTATCGCCGCCGGTAACGAGGGCAAGGAACTGGCCGGTTTCGGTATTGCCGCGCTGCCGGAGGTGATTACCGTGGGTGCCAGTGACCACGACAACAGGCGCGTGGCGTTTTCCAATTTCGGCCCGGAGGTTGACCTGCTGGCACCGGGTATTGATATCGTCTCGCTGCGCGCCAGGTATACCGATACCCTGCGGGATATTCCTGACACCCCCTACCAGCCCAGCAGCGCCTATGTGGGTGGCGACAGGCGCTACTACATGGCGGGGGGTACGAGTTTTTCCGCTCCTATCGTTACCGGTATCGCCTCCCTGCTGCTTTCCCATGACCCTTCCCTCAGTGCCGCCGATCTCAAGCGCATGCTGTTGAACTCGGCGCGGGATATTGAAACACCGGGCAGGGACAACCTCAGCGGCGCCGGTCTGGTTGATGCGCAGGCGGCACTGCTGGCATCCCCGGCTTTTTTTGTCGATGCCATGATCAGCGGCGTCACGGTGGAACAGGGCAGCGACGGCCCGATGGTCAAGGTGCTGGGCACAGCGGATGCTGACCAGCTTGCCAGCATCAGGGTGGAAATGGGCGCCGGTGAGAAACCCGAGTCCTTCAGCAAAGGTTCCGCGCCGATCTCAGATTCGGTTGTGGATGGTGTAGTGGGTACCATTCCCGCTGCCAGTTTTGCTGGCTCCGGCGTCTGGGTATTGCGCCTGGTGGTGGAGCATCGCAACGGCACGGTAAGGGAGGCCCGGTTTCGCCTGCAGCTGGGTTGAGCCTGATGCATTGCAGGTAGTACGGCATATAGCAGTGGGAGTGTTCTGCCTGAATCCCGGAGCACGCTATCCTGAAATGGAGGTCGCTGGAATACACTGTCCTCGGAGAGCAGTGCCAGACGGTCCTCCGCATTCTGGTAAAAGGGGCGAGTCATGAAAAACAAAAACTGTTTTCGCAGATTGCTTACTTTCAGCTGTTGTGCCTTGTTGTTGACAGGCCAGCCGGTCCTTGCCGTGGTGACCTCGGTGCCGCTGGTGGATAACGGCCAGCCGCTCACCAGCCAGACCGTCACCATTGTTTTTCCCGATGGTACCCAGGTAGAAGAAGAAACCGATGACGATGGCATTTTGATCTTCGATTTCCCCGGCGATGGCAACTATCAAATCCACTACGGCGGCAAACCGATCAAGACTGTCACTATCGGCGGCGGCACATCCGGGCTGTCGACCGGGCAGATGATTACCGGCGGCCTGCTGCTGATCGGCGGCGGCATTGCCCTCAGCAACAGTGGCGGTGGTGGCTCGTCCTCCTCCCCTGCACCTGATCCGGGCACAGATCCAGGAACCGATCCTGGTACAGACCCGGGAACTGACCCAGGCACCGATCCCGGTACCGATCCTGGCACAGACCCTGGGACTGACCCAGGCACCGATCCCGGTACAGACCCGGGAACAGACCCAGGCACCGATCCCGGAACCGATCCTGGCACAGACCCGGGAACAGACCCAGGCACCGATCCCGGCACGGACCCCCCGGGCCCTGCCATACTCAGTGTGCCCAATACCGAGTTCGCCCTGGTGCACCAGCAAGGGGAAGACCCCTGCCCGCAACCCTTCCCCTCTGAACTGCTGATTGCCAATAACGGTGAAAGCGATCTGCAATACACGGTTTCTGATCCCGGCCCGCTGATCATTGTCGACGGCAGCATGTCGGGCACCTTGGCTCCGGGGGCCTCGGCGAACATGGATACCCACTTCAGCTGCGAGAACTTCAGCGTCGGCAACAATTCAGCGAGCCTGAATGTCAGCGGAGTTGACGTGCCCACCGATGCCGATGTCGGCACAGTGATGGTCAACTTCGCCGTCGAGGTGCTGGCGCCAGTAGCTGAGCCGGGCGAATTTGCTTTCAGCCCGGCGGGCAATCCGACACTGATCAAAACCCACACGGTGGGTGGCAGCCCCTGCCCCGATCCATTTTCACCCTTCAGCATCACCAATACCGGCGGCCGTCCCATCCAGTTTATGTTCAACTCGCCGCCCTCCTTCCTCAATGCCCCCAGCCCTGCCAGCGGGACCATTGATCCGGGTGAAGTGATACCCGTCAATACAGCCTTCCGCTGTAACGGATTTTCCATGGGGCTTAACACAGGCTCGCTGATCATCGAAACCACCGATCCGGACAGCAGCCAGTCCACGGGCAATGGTCAGGTCAATTACCAATTGACCGTCGAAAACTGACAGGTGGCGGAACATCAGTCTTTCCGCCACCGACTGGGTTATTGAATCAGGGGGTAGATGTGGGGTGAGGGACAGCGGCGACAAAAGGTTGACAGTCAGGCCGTTGACAGGGCTTTTATCGCTGCTCATCCTGCTGATTGCTGACTCTCCCTTCGTGGCCGGGGAGGAAAGTGAGCGGGTTATCACCCTGCCGCAGGCCATTGAGCTTGCCCTGGTCAACAACCCTGAATTTCTCAACAGTCTCGACTACGCCGAGATGGCCGAAATCGACTACGAAAGTGCGCGCGCCATCTACAGGACCAAGTTCCAGTCCACCACTGCCTCCGATGCCCGCTCCGGCGCCGAGGTGGGCAGCACCTACAGTCTCGCCGCCAGCAAAAAGTACCAGTCGGGTTCGGCCCTGTCAGCGGGGGTGTACAACTACAATTTCAGTGATCGCAACCTGTCGGAGTTTCGCCTCAGCTACACGTTGCCGCTGTTCCAGAATCCCCTCAAGGATGGCCGCTTCAATGTCGATCAGAAGCGCATGACCCGCGACCGCCAGCAGCTGATGGCCAGCATCAGCCAGCAGGAATTGGTCAACCGCGTGGTGGCGGCCTACTACCAGCTGGCACTGGCCGATGAATACCGGCAACTGGCGCAATTGCAGCTGGATATTGCCGACCGCATCCAGGAGACGGCGCAGATTCGCCATGCCGCCAACACCCTCAGCGGGATGGAGCTGGCCGGTTTTGAGCTGGGTCTGGTCAAGGCCCGGCAGGCCCTGAGTCAGGCGCAGTTTGAGCACCGCCGCGCCAGCAACAGTCTGAAAATTCTCACCGGCCTGGACATGGCAGAGGAGGTGGCCATCGGCCCGGCGTCGCTTTCCACCATCGACATGAAGCTGCTGTCGATGGCAGCAGCGGATTTGGAAACCCTGGCGGTGGACAAGCGCGTTGAAGCGGTGGGCACCCGCGATGAGCTGTTGATGGCGCGGCGCCGCATGGTGGCAGCGGATGGCTCAGGTCTGACCGGCATTGATATCAGCCTGCAGTACGCCTGGGTGCGGGAGAGCAATTCGTTTTCCGACAGCCTCAACCTCGACGACCATCGCTTTGGCATCGGTTTCAATATGGATACGGATTTCGGCTTCGGCGAGCAGCAGCGGCAAAAACGCCTGCTGGTGCTGCAATACCAGACCAAGAAGCGGGATTACGAGCGCCTGGTCAGCGATATCCGCATGGAAGTGAGCCAGGCCTATTTCGATGTGCAGCGCCAGCAGAGCCAGATGGATATCAGTGCCAGGGCCCTGGCGATTGTCGAGCAGGAATACACCCGCTCCCGTATCCGCTACGACAACGACCTGCTGGATCGAATCGACCTGCTCAACCTGGAGTACCGCCTCGAGGAGGCGCGCTTCCAGGCCTTCAACGCCCGGGTTAACTACCTGATGGCGGGTCAGCGGCTGGTGATGGCCAGCGGCTATTTCGATATCCAGTAACAGGTGACAGACAGTGACCAGCAATCCGTGGCACCAGCTCCCTCCCCCGCAGTCTCCCTGGCGGGACAGGTTGCAAGAAGCGATCCGCAGGACCGGCCCCGGTATCGGGGTGATTGCCCTGATCCTGCTGCTGGTCAGTTTCTGGGGCAGCGATGAGGGCGCGACCTCAACGGCGGGCGAGGGGGATTTCAATGCCCTCGCCAGGGTCGAATCCGGCCCCTTTGCCATCACCGTCACCGAGCAGGCGGTGCTCGATGCAGGGCAGTCGGTGACCATCTCCTCCGACCTGCCCAGCAACCGCGCCAAGCTGCTCTACCTGGCCACCGAGGGCAGCCTGCTGGCGCCGGGTGACGTGATTGCGCGCATTGACCCCGCGCCCTTTGAGCAGGATCTGGAAACCCTGCGCAGCGATATTCAGGAGGCAGAGGCGGTGCTGATGCAGGCCGAGGCCGAGCTGGCCCTGCTGCGTGTCGAAAATGAGGACAAGTTCAACAAGCTTAACCAGCAGCTGGGTGCGGCCAGGCTCAAGGTGGGCAACCTGGAGGGCGCCGATATTCCCACCCGCGAAGCGCTTGCCAGACGCGCCCTGCAGCAGGCGCAAGCGGATTACCAGAAAGCCCGCCAGCAGCTGGTGGCGGAGGAGCAACTCCTGGCCCGCGACCTCTCCACCCGCCTCGACCTGGAAAAGGCCCGCGATCAGCTCCAGCAAAAAAAGGTTGAAGTGGATATCGCCGAGCGCAACCTCAATACCCTGCGCGATACCGCCTTGCCAGCGGAATTGCAGCAGGCGCGCATGGCCCTGGAGCATAGCTCCCAGGAGGTCGACAACTACCGCGACATCGTCCTGACCCAAAAGCTCAACAAGCAGCAGGCCGAGGTGATGCGCCACCAGGGCAAGCTGGCCAATCATCGCCAGGCGCTGGCGCGCACCGAGGCGCAGCTGGCGATGACCACCCTCA
>LADM01000071.1 GCA_000961645.1 Gammaproteobacteria bacterium BRH_c0
AGCAGGGCCAGCACCAGCGAGGTGAATTCGTGGCCCATGGGAATCCCGGCAAAATGGACCCGCGCCTTCTCTCCCGCCACGCCAATGGAAAATGATGGCCTGCGCACCTCGCTGCCATCTTCGCGCGTACTCACCAGTGGTGATAACCCGACGATATCGGCCAGCAGCTCGCGCATTTCAGCGGATTTGTCGCTGTCGTCGAGGGAGGCGACCAATTCGATGGGGCGCTGCAGGCGTTCAAGATAGGTTTTCAGCTGGGTTTTGATCGAATCGTCGAGCATGGCTTTCTCCTTGAAATAACGGCCCTTGGGGTTGCGGCACTGGAAGGTTGATGCAGGGCAGCACTTGTGTGCTGAAATACCGCGCCGCAGCGATGGATCACCGCGGCGCGGTTGTTGGTCAGATTTTTCCTACCAGATCAAGGGAGGGGGCGAGCGTGGCTTCGCCAGCTTTCCACTTGGCGGGGCAGACTTCGCCGGGGTGTTCGGCGACGTACTGGGCGGCTTTAACCTTGCGCAGCAGCTCGGAAGCGTCGCGGCCAATGCCGCCAGCGTTGATTTCAATAATCTGGATTTTGCCGCTGGGATCGATGACGAATGTGCCCCGTTCCGCCAGCCCGGCTTCCTCGATCATGACGCCGAAGTTGCGGGTGATCGCGCCGGTGGGGTCGCCGATCATCGGGTACTGGATTTTGCCGATGGTGTCGGACGTGTCATGCCACGCCTTGTGGGTGAAGTGAGTGTCCGTGGAGACGCTGTAGATCTCTACGCCCATTTTCTGGAACTCGGCGTAGTTGTCCGCCAGATCGCCCAGCTCGGTGGGGCACACAAAGGTGAAATCCGCAGGGTAGAAGAACACCACAGACCATTTGCCTTTCAGGTCCGCATCGCTGACCGGGATAAACTGGCCGTTGTGGTAGGCATTGGCAGTAAAAGGTTTAACTTCAGTATTGATCAGTGTTTGCATCGGTTTACTCCGTGGGGGTTAGGATGGTCAGTAAGTTGACATGGCCATCCTAAGCAAAGCCGATGGTTTGATCTAATCAATTGACCCTATGTTTTCTATAGTAAATTGCTATTTGTTGTCGAGGGGGAATTGCGGGGCGGGATTTGAAGGGGGAGAGCGGGAGATCAGAGAAGGCAGATGAGAGACAAAACGCGTTCGAGGCTGCTATTCCATCTTTCATCTGCCATTAAAACATCTCACGGCGTGAGAGATTTGCCCCGCAGTTGCGCCTAGGGCCTGTTAACACTATTTGGATTATCGCCGCTGGAGGCCATTTTTTCGACCAGCGAGGCGGAGGGAGAGAAATTTAGCGGGCCTAAATGAACGACTGACAACGAAGCTGGGCGCAAAAATGGCCCCAGCCCTTCGGGTTGCGCCTAAAAAAGCGCCACTCGTCGTTGCTTCTCGCTCATTTGGAATGACCAAACTACGCTCGTCGCGCCCAGTGTGCCCTTTGGGTATAGATTGGCGCTTTTTTAGGCACAACGCCGACAATCCAAATAGTGTTAACAGGCCCTAGCATCTACGGGGCAGTGGCAACAATCAATTGATCGAATAACCACCATCCACCGGAATCGACACCCCGGTGACATACTGCGAGGCACCGCTGGCAAGAAATATCGCCGTGCCGGCCAAATCCTGCGGGTCGCCCCAGCGGCCTGCCGGTGTGCGACCGACGACAATATCGTGGGCGGCGGGATTGTTTTTGCGGCCTTCGATACTGAGGGGAGTGTTGATCCAGCCGGGCAGGATGCAATTGGCCTGGATATTATCCGGCGCCCAGGCAATGGCGAGGCTGCGCGTCAACTGCACCAGCCCGCTTTTGCTGGCGGCGTAGGAGGGGAGGTACTGCGCGCCAAAAATCGCGTAAATCGAGGCGATATTGATGATCTTGCCATTGGCGGATTTTTTCAGGTGGTGGTAGGCGTTCTGGCACAGCACGAATACGCTGCGCAGATTGATATCCATGGTCTTGTCCCAGTCTTCCATCGACATGGATTGCGGTTCGCTGATGGTGACGATACCGGCATTGTTCACCAGGATATCCAGTGAGCCAAAGGCGGCGATAGTCTCATCCATCAGATTGAGAACCTGTTCCTCGCGTCGCACATCGAGAGAAAACTCCATCACTTCGACTTTACAGGTTTCTCTGATATGGCTGGAAGTCTGGCTCATGGTGTCGCTGTTGATATCGGCAATCACGATACTGGCGCCCGCAGTGGCAAGCCCCTCTGCAATGCCGCGGCCAATACCCTGGCCAGCGCCGGTGACAATCGCAGTTTTACCGGTGAGGTCGAACAGTGGTTGTGTCAGGTTTTTCATTGCATGGTTCCGGGATTTTGTCTGATGTAACAGGATTGAGGTTGGGTGGCGGATTGCATCGAGGTTGAGTGCTGTCGGGAACTAGACAGTGAACATGGGCGAGAGATTCCCACTGGTTTTCACTCAATCCTGATTTTAATGGAACAGGCGGGCCTATTACTTCTGTTCTTCCTCGCGCCACCAGGACACCAGGTCATGCAGGCTGTCCTTTATTGGTCGGGGCTGATAGTCCAGTTCCTTTCGTGCCTTGCCTGAGTCCATGTTGGGGTGGCCATCGCGAAAAATAGTCAATCCCTCGCGGGTAAAGGAGTCGCCACTGCCAGACAGCCTGGAAAAAAGCCGAACCAGGGGCAGCAGTGCAATCACCAGCGAGACAGGAATGCAGGGCGGGGCCTTGGCGCCCCCCAGCTTCTCAAGTTTGTGGGCCAGATCCTTGAGGGTCTGGTAAAGGCCTGACAGCAGGTAGGTCTCTCCCTTGCGGCCCATGGTCATGGCGTTGAGTGTGCCGATGGCAACATCGCGGACATCGACCAGATCATAACCACCGGAAATCAGTACGGGGAGTTTGCCCATATAAATCTCCTTCATCATGGTGCTGATAATGGAGCCGCGCAGATCGGGTTGGCCAAAAATGCCGGAGGGTCGGACTATCACAGCGTCAACATCGTGATCCCTGACATACTGGCGGACCAGTTCTTCAGCCAGCGCCTTGCTGTAGTCGTAGGCCGGAGCCCCGGCACCTTTCAGCGGCCTTGATTCATCAAAGACGGTATTGCCGGGTTTTTCCACCACACAACCGGCGGAACTGACATGCACCAGCCGGATGTTATTTTTCGCCCGGCACAGATCAAGCAAATTGCGAGTGCCCTCCACATTGGTTTTCATGACGCTGCCGTCCTTGTCGCCATGCACAGAGATCCTTGCCGCTGTATGGATGACGGCCTGGGCATCGCCCAGTAGCTTTTCGAGTGGTGTAGTTCCAAGGTCTCCCTGAAACCAGGTCAGGCGGGGATTTTCAATCTTGGGTTTGTAACTGCTGTAACCGGCATAGACCGTGAAGCCTCGTGCCAGTGCTTCAAGAATAACAGCGGTACCCAGGTGACCACTGCCTCCGGTGACTGCGACCCTTTCTATTTTCTCCATTGGAGTGCCTGCTTTATAGAATGAATGGTTATTTTTGCGTGTGCTGCGGGTTGGCACTGGAGGCAGTACTCCCGACAGGCAGGGGTAGCCGATCCTCCTGGTAACTTATTTGATGATCGCTTTCAATTTATCACATAGCCAGCTGATAGCCATAAAGGTCTGGGCAGCTGTTACCTCTGGTAGCAATTTTGATTTGTTATTGTTGTTAAATTCTCACTATTGCCCGTGACGGGCCTGTAGCAGCGACCATTCTGGCAAGCTGTTGAAAAACTAACTGTGCTGACTGCCTCGCAAACCTGTTTCAACAGCCTGCTAGAGTGATTCATACATGGCTTTCACCAGATTGACTGCGCGCGGGTCTTGCGGGTTCATTGACATCTGGTTCATCACATAGCCAAAGGACAGTTCCCGGTCCGGGTCGGCCATGGCGAATGAACCGCCTGCACCGGTATGGCCAAAGCTGCGTGGACCACACTCGTATCTGATCAGCCAGGGGGGCAGCATAAAACCGAGCCCGAAGGTGGTTTCCATGGGAATGATCATGTCCATTCCCTGTGAGTGGACACGGCAGGCTTCTGTCAGGGTGTCGGCATTCAATAACCGGATTCCATCAATTTCGCCAATCATGGCGACATAGAGTTTTGCCAGGGAGCGTCCATTGCCCATACCGTTTGAGGAGGGCATTTCCGCCATCAACAGGGCCTTGTCGTTCCACATGTCGTTGTAGCTGAACAGGTTGGATGGGCCGGTGAGGGATTGAATGGTTAAGGAGCTGGGAACAAAATCGCCGAAAAGCGGGTTGGTATCCGGCATCAGTCTGGCGCAGCGCTGCAGTTCGCTTTCAGGCAGTCCAATCCAGAAATCCGCCTCAAGCGGCCCGGTGACCTCGGCCGCCATAAACTTTCCCAACGACTTGCCGCTGATACGCCGAACAATTTCGCCCAGTATCCAGCCGAAGGAGCGGGTATGGTAGCCGTGGGCAGTATCAGGCTCCCAGTTGGGCTTCTGGCGGGCAATAGCGTCAACCACTGGGTACCAGGCAAGAACCTGCGGGAGGGTGAGATCGCCATCAATGGCCGCAAGGCCTGCGCGGTGTGAGAGTACCATGCGGGTGGTAATACCCTGCTTACCCTCGCAGCCAAATTCCGGCCAGTAATCGGCGATAGGCCTGTCCAGCTCCAGCAAGCCCTGTTGTACCAGTGTCAGCACGCAAACAGTGGTAATACCCTTTGATGCGGAAAAACACAGCTGGATAGTGTCCTCCTCCCAGGCTTTACCCGCTAAGGGGTCAGCCAGCCCGGACCAGATGTCCACCACGGGTTTTCCCTGATAATAAATACTGCAGGAGGCGCCAATATCGCCATGATCCAGAAAGTTGCGCTCAAAGGCACTGGCAACCTTGTCAAAACCGCTGGCAACATGCCCGTTGATACGCATTCTGATTTTCCGTTTGCTGAAATAGGAAGCAATCCACTATAAGGGAGGTCGCTGCAAAATAACAAGTTGAGTCACTGAGGGGGCGAATACTATTGTTGGCTGCTTACAGATCCGCAATCAGATGTTCGTAAAGGCTGGAGCACTCATCGTAAACGTAGCGGTGTTGAGGGCTCAGGTAGGGTGCGGCGAGCGATACAATCTGAAAGACACCCTGATGGATGGCGAGCGGGTCCGGGGTATTTTTGCTCAGCAGGTTGTCAAAGTTGAGCCAGAAAGTCAGTTGCATGGCGACATTGTTGGCCAGCCAGCTCACCTGACGGGCATCCATCTTGAGTACTTCGTGATCAACCAGTTCCCTGGCGACCGCTTCCGCCGTCCGAATTTTCAATGCCACCAGCCTGCGAAAACGCTTTTCGATATCCGGATAGCGCTGCAGAAGATCGCTAATGCTGCGGTAGAAATAGCGATGGTTGCAAATCTGTTCAAACACCACGTACAGATAAATCCAGGCATCTTCTGTCTTGATCGATTTTTCCAGCGGTGCCTCGAGAATATCGATCAGCTGGGATTCGAGGCGATTGAACAGCTCGCCGATAATCTCCTGCTTGCCCTTGAAGTGGTAATAAAGATTGCCCGGGCTGATGTCCATTTCATTGGCGATATCTACCGTTGATACATTGGCTTCGCCTTCGGTATTAAATAATTCCAGGCTGGTCAGCAGAATGCGTTCGCGGGTTTTCATTATCGATTGACTGGCTGGTGTACGAAAAGCCATTGTCCACCCGTTGCCGGAGGCTTGCAACTCGCTCTGAACGAAATGGCGCAGTAATCGCAGAAAAAGCTGTAAATACTAACTGCAACCCACGGCGCGGGAGTTTTCCTGCGGAGCCATTGTGACAGGAATTTCAGGCAAAAAAGAAGCGGCCATTGGCCGCTTAAAGATAAAAATGTTGACCCTGGAAATTACTCAGCTGCAGGGCTGGCAACTTCTTTCTTGGGTGCGAGTTTGCGCGGGCTTTTGACCGCAGAGGGGGCCTTCGCTTTCACTTCAGCCGGGGCCTTGCTGGCGGTAAGTTCATTGACTTTTTTGGTGAGCGCGGCCACCTGCTTTTTCAGCTTCTTGATCTCTTCCTGATCAGCGGCAGCTGAAAATCCAAGACCGCTACGCATTTTGCTGATGCGCTCTTCAATAGACTGTTTGGTGTCGTTCAGCGGTGATTCAAGGCGCGTTTTGGCCGTTTTTTCAAATTTCTTGCCTTTCTCCACAAGCTCGGTAAAGAGGCGTGGTGCTTCCTTGCTGGCGGATTCGTAGCGCACTTGCGCTTCGTCGAATGCACGGCCATAGGCGCCAAGACCAGCAAGCCAGATGTGCTTGGCAATATCACCAGCCTGGCTGGCTACATTTTTCTTTGCTGCTTTCTTCGTTGCGTCGTTCATAAGGTAATCTCCGATTCGGGATGCAGTGGCTCATTGGTGTTGAAACCTGATGCCAGTAGCACTGTGTTGAGAACCTGGCATTCAAGAGCGCTGTGGATCAGTCAGACTGTGGTGATTTCCATGATCTCAGCCTGACAGTCAATATCAATGACGTGATATTCAGGCTGCTTCGACTGCTTTTTCATCCGCTGCTTTTTTGGCGGGGATGATGGCGTCTTTTGCCTTGACGAGGTTTTCACGCAGGCTTTTTACACGGCCTTCGATAGATGACATTTGCTCGTTCTTGGCTTTCTTGACGCTTTCAATCATGCTGCTCTGGACTTTTTCGCCACGGGCAACCAGGTCTTCCAGCAGCTCACTGTTCTTGCTGGTGAGGTTCTTGTATTTGCTGACAGACTTGTCGGCCAGGGCTTTGCTTTCTTCGAATACCTTGCCGTACATGCCAAGGTTGGCGAGGAAAATTTTGTGTGAATAGGTTTTGGTTTGGTCAAGCAGATTGGTTTTGGTCACTTTGGCTTTGCTCATGTCAGATTCCTCATCATTGATAGTAGGGTTCAAATGCGCATCACTTCAGTGCATATGCTCATAAGATATGGCCAGAATAGGGATAAAAATTAGTATAAACATACTAAAACGCGGATTTTTTGAATTTATTTTTCTGATGCTTTTACTATATAAAAGGCGAAGGGCGGGTAAGAAATATTGATAGTATTCAATGGTTTGCCTGATTATTGCGTCGCTTTAACCAAGCGTTTTCAGTGGCGATGGTCCTGAAGTCAGGTGTCGATAATGGCTTTTTTTGTATCAATGGCCCGATTTGGACCATTGGTCCGGGCTATTAACAGGGAGAGGTGAGTTGGCTGAGGTGGTGCCTCGCAGGAGCAATCCCTTGCTCGAGGCAGATGATAATGGTGAGGCGATATAGGCCAGGTATTATCTGTCCGCTAGCCGACTTAGGCCGTGGCAGCCTTGGATCGTGTGCGCAGAGGAGTAGGGACATTGCCGGCTTTATCGGCATGTTTAAACAGGCTGGCGTTTTCCTTGTTGAAGATGGTGTTAAAGAACCTGGAAACATGGCTCAAAGCGCGCTGAGATTCAGGTATATAGGAAAAAAGATGCCAGTCATGGGGCAGGCTCTCCCATACTTCTACCTCTACATCCACACCCTGAGCCCTCGCCTTGCGGGCGACTCGCAATGTGTCATCGAGCAGGATTTCAGTGTTGCTTACCTGGGCAAACAGGGGCGGCAGTCCGCTGAAGTTGCCGTAAATGGGTGAAAGTAGCGGATCATCAGGCGGCGTGTTGCCGGTATACATTTCAAAACCCCGCATCTTGCGCTTGGTGGGCAGCATTGGATCGCGCCAGCGATTGAATTGGCGCGAGGGGGTTGAGAAGCTGAGGTCTGTCAACGGTGAGAGCAATGCCGCTGCACTGGGCATGGGCAGGCCTTCGTTGCGAATGGCCAGCAACAGGGACAACGCAAGTCCGCCACCCGCAGAGTCGCCACCCACCACAATATCTTCTGCCTTGATACCCAGATCAAGCAGGTAGCGATATGCTGCCAATGCATCTTCAAGGCCTGCCGGGAAAGGGTGGTCGGGGGCGAGCCGGTAATGAACCATTAAGCCTTGTGCCGCACAGTTGCTGGTCATATAGGCGAGCATCGAGGTGTGGCCAGAGGTGGCCGGGAAGAAGAAACCGCCACCGGGCAGATACAGTATGGTTTTGGTAGCGGGCTCGGCATCGCTAGGCCGTATCCAGCGGGCGTGGAAATCGTCGAATTCTACTGTCTCAACATCGTAGCCGGGAGGTACCTTGTTGAAAAGAAAAGTCATTTTCTTTGTTTGCTGGGCGTAATCGGTGCCAACATTGGCCAGCAACTGCTTGACCGTCGTGCGAAAAAGCAGGTTGGTGGCCGCAGCCTGCCAGCTGATCGGGGCTGTTTTTTCCGGCTCGAGGGGCTTTTCGTAGAAGGTCAGGAAATCGTGCTCATCAGTTAATGATACGGCGTCAGAGAAATCCTCCTCGTCGCCTTCTTCAAGGGGCTCAATACCCATAAAGGCATCGCGTATCATTGACAGGCTGGACTTGCCACCATTGAGGCAGTTTTCAGACACTGATGCGAGAGCCAGTTTCGCCGAGGGAATATCCCTGGAGGTGGCGAGCTGCCCCAGGCTTTTCAGTTGCTCCCGGGCATTTACCCGGGTTTTTGCCAGCAATCGCTTGGGTAGCTGGCTCAATTCACCACTGGTGTATATCAATCGCTCCGCCGCTGAAGCCATTTTTTCGATCAGGACTACCGGTACCTTGCCTGTCGATACCTTGACGACCCGATTCAGATAGCGACCAAAGAGGTGCATGTATTCGGGTTTCTTTTCGGTGCCGAATACCGGGTCAATAACAGGTTTTATTTCGGTGTCGATGGCTTCCCAGTCTTGCGGGTTGAGGAGTGTCATGGCGGGGATGAAGACGCTTGACTCCTCCAGTGCCATGTGATCTCTCAGTCCTGTGGAATAGCTGAGAGCGTCACGCAGGAATTTATTGCGCTGGCGTTTGCCCGGCATGCTGCCAAAGGACATGACCTGCTTGTAGAGTTCCTTGCCGAGCGCATCAATCTGGATATGGCCATGGCGCAGACTTTCGATGCTTTTGCTTGTTTCAGCATCCGCATCCTGCATGCGGTCGAAAATCAGCTCTTCTTTCGGGTGATGGTAACGGTCAGGGAAGTTGGTCATGTAATGGAATACGTCCCGCAGGCATTCCAGGTCAGGCTTTTCGCCTGTTTTCATCAGCTCGCATTGCTCATCAAGCAGAATCAGCAGACGATGCGCGTATTTGTGCTCATCTATGATGGCAACCAGCACTGACGGTAACTCCCAGCGGTGGTTGCCACCGAGCAACGCGCGGGTGTTGGCGCCAGGTTTCTGCTTTTTGTGAATGGGGGTTGCCTTGCTGTGGGGTACGATCTTCGCTGTGCTTTGTGGCATGCTGAATCCTCAATTTTCATTTCCCCCATTCACCGCGGGGTATATCAGGCAATTATATAAAGATTTGCGATTATAAACACTCGACAATTTTCCCTAAATTGTCTGAGAAGTCTAATTTAATCTATTAAATGATTAATTATCAGTTGCTTGGGTTTGAATTTGAAGCAGCCATCTGATGTTGCTCAACGCTGGTTTGAGCAAAATGATCCCGATACAGCTCCTGGTAGGCTTCATTGAGGTGGTGGGTAAAGCGTTCGGGTTGGGGCAGGGTTCCTTTGCGGAACAGACAGGAGAAACACAAATTGTCGAGGTAGCTCCAGACAGTGATTCCCAGAGCGCCAATGTCAATCAGGTTACCACAGGACAACAGTTCCACCATTTTCAGTCTGCCATTGCAGGCGTAAAGTGGTTCTCTTGGGCCAGGCACATTGGAAATGGCCATATTGGCCATGGGGCTTTTACCCTGACGCTGGCGGCGCGCCAGTACCCAGTTGAGCAAGCGAATAAAGCTGCCAGGCATGAAATCAAAAAAATTGTCCATGCGTGCGCCATTTGTCTGGCGAATGCGTTCCATGGCTGCGCCCGCACCCTGCTTGACACTTTCCAGCCTAGTCATGAAATCCTTGATTTGCAGATCAAGGGGCACATAGGCAATGCTGACATTGTTGTTCTGGGTTTCAGTGTTGAGGAATGTGGGGCGATTGCCGTCCCCACGGTTTGCCACGGGCATTACAACCACTAATGGCGTGGTTGGAATCGGTCGGTTGAATTCGAGGAAATATCGCCGCAATGCCTCTGAGCTGAGCGTCAGCACCAGATCGTTAATGGTGCAATGCAGGTTGCGGGAAATAGTCCTGAAATCCTGCAGTGAGAAAGTTTCGTAGCGGTAACTGCGGTAGGGACCACCTGCTTCGTTGAGAAAGGTGTGGGGAGCCTGGAAAGCTGTATAGGCATTTCGTTTGGATTCTTTCAGCGCCTTCTTGTTTTTTCGTGAATCGAGGTAGCTGCGATAATAGTCCGGGAATTCATGTGTATAACTTTTGAACAAGTCTATGAGGGCCGAACCCATCAACTGGAATTTGTTCGGTATCCTGTCAATATCGCTGATCAGTTCTACATCATCATCGGACCCCTGGGGCGGCCTTTGACGGTGAATATTGGAAATCTGTTCGGCAGACATCAACCCATCAGCGAGAACGTGGTGCATTTTGCAAAACCAGGCGATACGGTTGCCTTCAAGACCTTCTACCAGCCATGAATCCCAGAGCGGGCGGTTGGGGTCCAGAGGCATGCTCATGATGTAGGAAATAAAATCACAGAGTTTGTGTTTGTCGCCTGGTGCAGGTAGTGCAATGTGGTGGATGTATTCATCCAGTGAAAAATCCCGGTCTTTTACCCAGACAGGGTGGTGAAGGTCGAAGGGAATTCGCAGTACTCGGTAAGCCAGGCCTTTTTTGGACCAGGCTGAAATGCCTTTGGTTATAAATGCCTTGATCTCTTCAAAGCAGGGCGCTGCATCCTCTGAAACCGGTTCGTAGATCATCACCTTTAAGGTGACGTAAGGAGAGGTAATACTCTCGTTATAAATTGTTTGAGCGTCACTGCCTCTGAGCCGTTGCATAGCGTTACCCTTTACTTTTATATGACGTGTCGAGCGCAGTTTTATCGACAGCCGTTACGCATTCAGCCATGGCAGTGCCTGGCGCCCTGTTGCGTTGTTGATGTGTAGAATCCAGTTTTGTGATCTTGCTGTAATCGCTCAATTGTCCTCTCTGAATCAGGTTTTTGCAGTTGGCGGTTTTACCGCTCCCTGTAATGTTTTCTGCGGAGGTTTTCTCGGTGCAGGCGTCCTGGTTGCGGGCTTTGGTTTGGCTTTTGTCGCGGTTTTGGGTTTTGGCTCAGCTGCCTTTTGCTCGGGTTTGGCGGATTTTTTCGCTCGGCTGACCACCTTTTTTTCAGCCTCAGCCGCTGGTTTTTTTGCGGTTTTTTTCGCTGCATTCGGCTTGGCTGGCGATTCTTTCTTTACTGGTTTTTTGGTTGGCGGGATTTTTTTTTCTGTAGGCGATACCTTGGGAGCTGCCTCAATTGAGGCTTCGGCACTATCGGCGGCAGCTGTCGCCACCTTGGGCTTGGGCAGTGTTGCTGTTGGCTTTTTGGCTTTGCCAAAAGCATGGGCCTGTAGTTCCTGAAAAGCCCGATCAAGTCCTTCCAACAGGAAGTGCATATTTTCCTGCTTGACAATTTTTCCGCAACCGTGAAAGCCAAAGCTGAAATTGTTGCCCATGGAGTTGACACCAATCGACAGCGCACCCTTGTGGTAGACGGGAATCATGGGGATCTGGTATTCGATGGGCATGCCGGTCAGATACATCTCGCCGGGTGGTCCCGGGACATTGGTGACAACGGCATTGATCATCACGGGCACTTTATCCCATGGCTGGGTTTTGCGGAAAATCATCGCTATCAAATCAATCAGTATGGGCGACAGAATGGTGGTGACATCGACGCTTGAGCCCGCCGATGATTTCTTGGCGGATTGCGAAGCCTTGACGGCAGCGGTTTGTTCCTTGATTGACTCAAGACGTTCGGGAATTGATTTGACAGTGTTTCTTGCGTTGATCATCGACAGTGCCAGGGCATTGCCGTGAGCCTTGTCATTGGGATTGCGGATATTGACAGGCATGCAAAGAATCAGATCAAAATCAATTTTTTCCTGGATACCTTCAAAATAACTGGCAAGCGCTTCGGATGCCATGACCAGGGAAATATCATTGATCTTGCAATCCAGCGCCTTGCTGATGGCTTTCAGCTTGTCGAGTTCAAATATGGTGAAACCGATCGAGCGCTTGTCGGAAGAAATAGCCCTGTTGAGCGATGTTGGGTAGGCTTTTTTCAGATGTTTGCCACCAGTGCTTTCCTCGCCGAAAAGTTTGCCAGAAAAACGTTCAGTAATTGAATTCTTTGCGGACTTGGTCAGATCCTTGGAGACCGAGACAATGGTTTTCGGTGCATCGACGCCAAAGCGCTGGGCGGTTTCCTTGAGCGCACTGCGCAGCATGCCCATCTTGGTGGGGACGGGTTCCGGTTCCCAGGAGGAATCTTTCAGTTTGGCGGGAGGTTTGGGCTCCATGTCGAAGATAGACCCCAGGACTCTCATGGCGGCCATGCCGTCCATGATGGCGTGGGAAATTTTCTGGGCAATGGCAATTTTCCCGCCCGCCAGGCCCTCGATGATTTCAAAGCGCCACAGGGGTTTATCGGGGTCCAGTTGCTGAGCGGAGAATTTTGCCAGGTGGCGGTCCAGCACTTCGGCATCACCAGGGGAGGGCAGAGTGGCAAAGGTAATGTGATCCCACACATCAAAGGCGGGATCGTCCACCAGCCGCATATCGGCAATTTTGATGGAATCCTGCATCAGTTTTTTGCGCAGAATGGGGAATTCACTCAGGCGGGCGGCAATGTGCTCGGCCAGAATCATGCCGTTGACTTCAAAGGGGCTTTTGGACGGATCGACAACGCCAGCCCCCTGCATATTGAGCGAGGGCAAGCCGGTGGTGGATATTTTGTGTACTACCTGATCGAGAAAAGATAAACGGTCCATGCAAACCTCAAAAATTCTGGCTGTTTTTATGCCTGCTCAAGCAGTGCGCGCGCCCACTTGTAATCTGCCTTGCCATTGGGCCCCCGTTCAACTTTTGCCTGAAAGCTGATGGTGCGTGGACATTTGTAACCGGCGAGATTCTGTTTGCAGTGGGCCTGTATAGACTCGGCAATATCCTCGTCCGGGTTGTCGGTGGCAATAATGGCGGCAACAGCCTGACCGAACCGCTCATGGGGCACGCCCAGCACCAGGCAGTCTTTCACCTTGGGGTGGGTGCGCAGCACTGTTTCCACCTCTTCAGCATAGACCTTTTCACCGGCGGTATTGATACAACCGGAATCGCGGCCCATCACTTTCAGTGTGCCATCCGCTTCAATGGTGCCCATATCGCCGATAAAGGAGTAACGCTTGCCGTCTATCACCCTGAAGGTTTTGGCTGACTTTTCCGGATCCTTGTAATAGGCGACGGGAACAAAACCACCCCCGGCTGCTATGTAGCCGACTTCCCCTGAGCCGGGCTGGATTTCGCGGCCATCTTCGGTAAAAACCTTGGTGGAAGGCATTTTGCCAAACTTGCCGGTGGCTCCCGGCGGCGTTTTGCGGTTGGTAATGGATAGCCCCATGCCACCTTCAGTTGCCCCCAGTGCATCAATCAGTTGCAGATCGGCGTACTCCAGCAGTCGCAGCTTCGCTTGCGGTGACCAGACAACGCCCGAGGACATCACCACCCGCAAGGATGTGAGGTCGTAGTGGCGACCATTGGCTTTTGCTTTATCGAGAGCCTGAAGGATGGGTATGCAAAAGGCATCGCCAACAATCACGGTAAAGGTGATGCGCTCGCGCTCGATCACTTCCAGCATTTCCTCGGCATTAAAGGAACGGCTTTGCAAGGTCACGATCTTGGCGCCGCACAGCAGCTGGGTGAGCAGGGCGTTCATCAGGCCTGCGGTATGCATCAACGGGCAGGCAGGCAATGAAGCGGGCGGCGTTTCAGCACTACCCAGCATTTTTACCATCTCGACCAGTGATTCGAGACTTTCCAGCTTGGTGTTGATGCCAAAAAATGAAGGCAGGTTCTGGACATAAAAGTCAGTAACTTCGCCAATATTGTAGACAACGCCCTTGGGCAGGCCGGTTGTGCCGCCGGTAAAATTCATAAACAGGTCATCGTGGGCACGGGCAATGCGCGGCATGGGGTCGTGGCCAGCGATCAATTCCTCGTAGGGAACGGCGGTTTCGCAGTGGGGCCCGCCATCGTTCACTTCTATCAATAGTTTGATTTGCGGCATATCGCGTACCACAGCATTGACTTTGTCACTGAGCGAGCTGTGGAAGATCAGGGCTTCGGTATCGGAATATTCGAGCAGGTAGCGGAGTTCGTTTTCAACATAACGGTAGTTGATATTGACCGCGGCACCGCGGATTTTCAGGGTGGCGAAGTAGGTTTCGATGTATTCGTTGCCGTTGTACAGGTAAAAACCCACTTTGGCGCCGGGCTTTAGCCCGGCATGGGTGAGTGCCTGGGCCATTCGCGAAGCCCTGTCGTCAAATTCCCGCCAGGTGCGGCGAGTATTGCCACACACCAGCGCTTCCCTGTCGCCAATGGCGTCCGCTATTCCCTCAAACAAATCGGCAAAGTGCATGTTCGCTCCCCGTTAAATGACTCTTGTATAGTTTTTTCTATCATGCGTTGCTTTGTTCCTTGTCACAACAACTGACCACATTCAGGGATAGATTGGTTTCAAATAGTAACAGACAGGCTGTTTCAGGCTATTCATGGCAGTAACAAACGATCCACATTTGCGGCTTGTCGCTGATTTTTTGCCTGTTAATTGCTTATGTCCGGCCTGGTGACGCTATTATCGATTGTCATTTCACACCGCTCATGACCTTGTCGACTTTGATTTGACCGGGCTATTGTGCCTGTCAGGTATGGCTGGCTAGGCCGACACTTTCTGGGATTTAAGCCCCTGCAAAATTCAATCAATTGATAGATTTACTATGATGTTTTCCGAGGTTAGTACGTTGCTGCTGAGTCTGCTGTTGCTGGCTGTGGCTCTGGCGGGAGTGATCAGTATCCAGCCGCGAAGCATGATGGGCGTAGGCTTGCACTGGTTTGCATCCTGGCTGGCGCAGTGCTTCTCGTCATACCTTGCCCTGGCATGTGTCGCCATCCTGATCTGGGTGGGATTGACCAGCCCGGTCAAGGTTTTTTCTATCAGCATAGCTATCGGCATAGCATTGATATGCACTTTTTCCATGGGCCTGTATCTGCTGATTTTCTGGCGTGGTCGCAAAACCGCTGATATCGCTGAACATGTCGTTAATCGGGCTATAGCCGGTCTGGATATTTCTGGTCAGTCATCTCAGTTTGATCCTGAGGATAAGCCCGGGTTGCTGTCCAGGGCGGGGTTGCGACCCTTTTATTTTGGGCAGCAGAGGGTGCGGCGTCTGAAGAACGTGCCCTACGGAAATATGGGTATTGCCCATCACATGGATATTTATCTGCCGAAAGAGCTGCCTTCAGGACCTTTGCCGATCCTGATACAGGTACCTGGCGGCGCCTGGGTGACAGGCAGCAAAGATCAACAGGGCTTGCCACTGCTCAATCGGATGGCTGCCAAAGGCTGGGCATGTTTTTCTGTCAATTACCGGCTGGGCCCCAAAGCGCGCTTCCCCGATATGCTCACCGATGTGCTGATGGCGATTGCCTGGGTCAAAGCCCATGCCGTGGAGTACGG
Source organism: Gammaproteobacteria bacterium BRH_c0 (assembly GCA_000961645.1). Lineage (GTDB taxonomy): Bacteria > Pseudomonadota > Gammaproteobacteria > Pseudomonadales > Porticoccaceae > NAT127. Next base: position 15,675 of record LADM01000071.1, read on the forward strand.
CGCCGATCCCGGCTTTGTAGCCATTACCGGCGGCTCAGCCGGAGGGCATCTGGCGAGCCTCGCGGCACTCTTGCAGAACCGGGCAGCCTTCCAGCCCGGTTTTGAAGATGTGGATACTGGGGTTTCAGTGGTGGTGCCCTTTTATGGTCGCTATGATTTTCTCAACCGTCACCAGATTCTCCCGGGCAATGGCATTATTCCTTTCCTTGCTGCCAAGGTGATGCCCGGGCTGCCGGAGGCCTGCCCCGAGCTTTGGCAGCACGCCTCACCCGAAGCCCAGGTTCACGTCAAGGCTCCCCCCTTTTTGATCGTCCACGGCAGTGGCGACACCCTGATACCTGTTGAGGAAGCCAGGGCGTTTTACCAGGCACTCAAGGCTGTATCGGATCAGGCTGTGGATTACCTGGAATTGCCCGGCGCCCAGCATGCCTTTGATATGGTGAATTCGAGCTGGAGCCAGCCGACGGTGGAGGCCGTGTCACGCTATCTCAATGCCCATTTCAGCCACTACCGGCATCAAACGCAGGATTGAGGTTTTCCGACGGTCTCAGAACCAGGCCGATTTCTCACGCCTCGGCCCAACTGCGCACCAGATTGTGGTAGACGCCACTTAAGCGGCGTACCTCATGATCACTGCTCCCGCGCTCAAGGGTGAGTGCCTGGATGCTCTGGTCCAGATCGAAGAGCATTTCCCGTTGCTGGCTGTCGCGCACCAGGCTTTCGACCCAGAAAAAAGCGCAGATCCGCGCGCCCGCAGTAACCGGTTTGACTTCGTGCAGGCTGGTGGAGGGGTAGAGGAGAAGATCACCAGCCTCGAGTTTGACTTCCTGTGCGCCGTACTGCGATTCGATAACAAGTTCGCCACCCTCGTAGTCGTCAGGTTCCGATAAAAACAGGGTGGCGGAAAGATCGGTGCGCAGCATCTGCTTGTCTGGCAGGTGCATGATGGCATTGTCCACATGCAAGCCATAGTGGCCGCCGTGCTGGTAGCGGTTGAATTTGGGGGGGAAGATTTTTTTCGGCAGCGCTGCCGACAGAAACAAAGGATTGGCCCCGAGCGTGCGCAGCAGTGTATTGCCGAGGGTGATGGCCAGCCCGTTGTCGGCGGCGAGTTGCTGGTTGGCCTTGACCTGCACGGCCTGGGTTCCCGCCGTCAGTTTGCCGTCCTGCCAGGGCGCTGTTTCGAGCTGCCTGCGCCAGGCGATTGCGCTGGCTTTATCCAGCACTTGGTCGATGGGGATCAGCATGTTGTGTGTTCTCGAAAGTCTTTTAACTGTTCGGTGATTATTCACCACTGTCCGCGCTGGATAGGGCTGGTCAAGTGAACAGGCAGTCGGCGTTGATATCCCCCAGGGTGGGGCAACCGGCCAGGGCCATGGTCACTTCCAGCTCCTCTTTCATCAATCGCAGCATGTGGGCCACGCCCAGGGCACCGGCCACCGCCAGGGCGTGAACCTGCAACTGGCCCACCAGTACCGCATTGGCGCCGCAGGCCAGGGCCTTGAACACGTCGCTGCCGCTGCGGATGCCGCTGTCGAGCAGCAGCGGGAAGTTCGGCCCCACCGCTTTGCGCACAGCCGGGAGCGCTGTGATGCTGGCGGGCAGACCATCCAGGGAGCGCCCGCCGTGGTTGGAGACAATAACGCCCGCCACACCCATGTTCGCCGCTGCCAGCGCATCGCGGGGGTTGATGATGCCCTTGATCAGCAGCGGCAGGTCGGTATTTTGCTGCAGCCAGCGGATATCGCCCCAGCTCGGCGCATCCGCCATCAGGCCGTCAAAGACCACACTTTGACCGGGGGCGAGGATTCTCGGTGGCAGTGAAGTGCCGTTAACCAGATTTGCCTCGCAGAGATCAGCGGGCATCCGGAATCCGGCGCGCTGGGCGCGGTGGCGCAGGGCGTTGACAGGCACATCAACTGTGACCACCAAAGCGCTGTATCCGGCGTTTTCAGCGCGCCGCACCAGAGCCAGCGTCTGTTCCCGGGAGCGCTGGTAATACAGCTGAAACCACAGGCTGCCATCGCCAGTGGCGGCGATATCTTCAAGGCTGAAGGATGACAAGGTGCTGGCGACAAAACCGGCATCCACCGCGCTGGCTGCGGCGACAGTGGCCTTTTCGCCCTGGGGGTGAACCAGTTTCTGGTGTGCCACCGGGGCAAGCAATATAGGGTGTTGGAAAGACTGCCCGAGCAGGGTAAGCCCGGTTGACGCCTGGCTGAAATCCATTAATACCCGGTTGCAAAGGACAAGCCGGTCAAATGCCTGGCGATTGCGGCTGGCAGTGAGTTCATTGCCTGCACCACCAGCGATATATTCGTAGACCGAGTGATCGATAAATTCCCGGGACAGGCCCGAATAATCTGCCGGGCTGAGCAATTCCGGGGGAATCTTGTCGAGGGCTTGGCGTTTCATCAATACTCACTTTGGGGTGACAGGCATCAGATAGCAGATGGCCGCTGCAACGATCCTGCGTTGCAGCGGCCAGTTTACAGTGCGTTTCGTGTCAATGCCTGAAACGCACTACCTGCTACTGAATAATCAGAAATCGTAAGCCAGTGTCAGATGTGCATTGCGCGCTTCGCCAATGTAGGTGAACGCGCCACTGCGGTAAGAGGCCAGATAGTAATCCTCGTCAGTGATGTTGCCTACATTCAGGCGCAGGCTCAACTGCTCGCTGAAATCATAAGTGGCAAACAGGTCATACACGGTGTAGTCGGGAACGCGGATGTTGGTGCCCGCGGCTGAGTCAGGCTGACCTGCATACATTTCACTGGAATAGGTGGCAGTGGTGCCCAGTGAGAAGGCGGGTGTGGCCTGGTAACGCAGCTGCAGAAACAGGCTGTCATCGGCAAAATTCGACAACCGTTCACCGACGGCGCTGTCGCTAACCGAATCCAGCACTTCGGAATCCATCATGGTCGCGCCAAACTGCAGACTGAATTTGTCGGTCACATTGCCGATCAGGGAAACCTCGATGCCCTCGACGCGACTTTTGCCGGTGTTGAGGGTGCCGAGCGCCGCGTAGCTGTCGCCGACGCTTTCCATCACATCGTCCTTGGTGATACGGAAAATGGCAGCGGTGGCCAGCAGTTTGTCGTCGAACAGGTTCCACTTGGTGCCCAGTTCGATATTTTCGGTTTGCTCCGGTTCGCTGGCAGTAACCTGGCCGGGATCGGCGCCACAGACGCCGCCATAGCCGCAGTTGGCGCCGAGGTCCGATTCACCGCCGTTGATTTCGCTGGAGCTGCTGAAGCTGGCGTAGACGTTGCCGTTGTCAGTGATGTTGTACACCAGGCCCGCGTGGCCGTTCCACAGTTTGTCGGAATATTCATAATCAGTAATGGTGCCGCGGCTGGAGACGGTGTTGCTGTAGTCGAAGTCATCGAGGCGCAGCCCCATAAACAGCGACCAGCGCTCGCTGAGATCGATGGTATCCATCAGATACAGCGACAGGGTATCCACCTGCCAGTCCGAATCCCACTCGCCCTTGCTGATCTGCCTGCCCAGCAGGTTGTCGATGTTCGCCACGATATTGCCGCTGCCATCGGTCAGGCAATGACTTGCGGAGACGCCGCCACGACCAGGCACCATGCAATTGGTGGCGCCGGTATTGTCGACATCGTAGACACCATTGAGCACTTCATGCTGGGAGTATTCGGCGCCGATCACAAACTGGTGCTTCATGCCGGCGATGTCCATGTCCAGATAAAGATTGGTCTGGTTGACGAAATAGTCCACCTCCTGCCAGCCCTGGTGGGTGCTGGCAGTCAGGGTGGGAGCGCCGGGGGCAACGGGGTCAGAGATATCGCGAGTGCTGCCCCGGGTGCCGGTAACCACATAGCCATTGTCAGTGGTGCCATGGCGGGTGGCGTTTTCGAGGCGAATATTGTCGGCAAAATCGTAGCCAGCACGGAAGGTAAACACCTCCACGTCGGACTCCATAAAGTCCTGCTTTTGCAGATAGACGGGAATGCGCTTTACGGGCTTGCCGTCGGACACGATATAGGTGCCGAGATCGGGTTTGTCGGCGGCATCCAGGTAGTAATAGTCGGCGACAAGATCAAGGTTGTCGGTGACCTGCCACAAACCGGACAGGGCAGCGCCCTTGCGCTCCTTGGCGGCGGGGTCGCGGTCGGCGATCTCCCGGTCGGAGAAAATCAGGTTGGCGCGCACGGCTATGTCGTCATTGATGCGCTGGTTGCTATCGAGGCTGTAGCGCTGGTAGTTATCGGTACCGAGGCCGATCTGCACCTTGTTGAAGTCGTATTCGGTGCTGGCCTGCTTGGTGATGCTGTTCACGGCGCCGCCGGTAGAGCCGCGCCCGGCAAAGGTGGAGCTCGGTCCCTTGCTGACTTCGATCTGTTCAACGGCAAAGCTTTCGCGAGTGGTCATGCCGGGGTCGCGCAGGCCATCGACGAAGACATCACTGCGGGCTTCATGGCCGCGGATGATATAGCGGTCGCCAAAGGCATTGCCGTTTTCACCGGTGCCGAGAGTGATACCGGGCTGGGCGGCGAGAATGTCGCGCAGGTCGCTTTTGCCGGATTCCTGCACCATGGTCTGGGTCAGCACGCTGATGGTTTGCGGTGTGTCGGCGATGTCCTTCACGCGGCGTTTGTCACCGGATTTTTTCGCCTTGTAGGGGGCGCCTTTTTCAGCGTAGGGGTTGGTGTCAACGGTGCGCTCCTCGATTTGCAGGGTGTCGAGCACAATGGCATCGTCCTGGGCCAGCAGCGGCTGGCCCACCAGCAGGCCGGGAATGCTCAGTGCCAGTGCTGTACGAGTGGCGTTGAAGGTGCTGGTACGGGAAGTGCGCAGGCTCAAGGGAAGAGTATTTTTTTTGCGATTAGCCACGATGTGCTCCTTTTGGCGGTGTGTCGTTAGTGAGTGATGAGTGAATATTCAACGGGGATGACCAGGGTCAGGGTGTCTCTGTCCAGGGCCTCGGGAATTGACGGCATGGGCGAGGCCGCTGCCAGCATTTGCAAGGCTGCCTCGTCCAGTAGTGGATTCCCGGATGTTTTATGGATAGCGGATGACAGCAGCTCGCCGTTGCGGTCGATGGAGAATTTCACTTCCACCACGCCTTGCTGCTTTTTCTTTTTTAACTCCGGTGGGTATTTTTTGTGCTTGCGCAGCCAGCCCATCAGATCCCCGAGATAACCATTGGCGGCGCCGGGTTTGCCTCCTTTACCAGTTTTGCCGCTCTTGGTTTGAGTGGGTCGGGAGTTGGCCTGGTTGCTGGTGCTGGCTTGTGGTGGCAATGCACTGCTCAGGGCTTCCTTCGCCGGGCTTTGCTCGGTTGCCGGGGGCTGCTCAGGCAGGTTGCTGGCTGGGTCTTTATCAACCTTGGCCACCAGGTTTTCAGTCTCGGCGGGTGCCTCGACAGTTTCCAGTTCCGGTGTGGGTTGTGGCTCCTCCGGTTTAGGCGGTGCGGGTTCGGGCGTTGGTTCCGGTTCGGGGGGCGGCGGTTCTGCTGCAACGGGTTGCTCAGGTGGTGACTGTTCTGGCACCTCCTCATCAGCAGTAATGGCCCCTGGGTCAAGACCAATTTCAATGCCGTCTCCACCCTCCAGCTGGGGGACATTCAGGGCCGTTTTATCCTCGGACAGGTAAATGCCAGCCAGACCGAGATGCACGGCAAGCGAGAAACACAGGGCAGCTGTCCAGTGCACGGTGCGCATTCAGGGAATCTCCGCGCCATCACTGAACAGGGACACTTTGGCGATACCGCGAGCGCGGAAAATCGCCAGCACTTTGTCCAGCTCAGCGGCTTTCACGGTTTTGTCGGCCAGCAGGGCAATGCTGTCATTGCCGATGAGTGTTTCATCCAGGGCGCTATCCAGGCTTTCCAGTGCTATGGGGCTGTCGTTCAGCGACAGCTGGCTGTCCCTGTCCATCACCAGAGTGATTTTGTGCTCTTCGGCGGCGGCTCCGACAGGAGAGGAGGGCAGTTCTACTGTGGTGCTGTTAGTACTCTTGATCTGCCCGGCGACCATAAAAAAAACCAGCAGCAGGAACACGATATTGATCATCGGAATGATGTTGGCATCCCCTGAATGGCGCCTCGGCGGCTGCAGATCGAGGTTCATGGCTGCATTCCTTCAGCATGGCTCACCACCGGGTTTCCCAGACTGAGCTGGTTGAAGCCCAGCGCCTTGAGGCGGGCGAAGGCAGAAACGATGGCCTGGACATCGGCATCCGCTACAGGGCGAATGATCAATGGTTGATCATGGGTGAAATCGGTGCTGATGCTGTTGTCCGTCAACGCAATGGGTGTGTCGTCCATAAGCGTCAGTTCGCCACTGTGCTGCAGCACCAGTTGCCGTGGCGACGTCGCCGGTATGTCGTTGCTCGCCACCGGTGATGCCAGCTCAAGCTGTCGCTCCCGGGTAAAGGACGAGGTGAGCATGAAAAACATCAGCAGAATAAACACCACATCGATCAATGCCGTCAGGCTCACTGACCTGCGCCGGGGGGTGTAGAACAGGTTTCCGTTCACGTCTATGCCTTGTGAATCGCGGGGCCCTTGCGGGCTTCGCCGCTGCGGTGCTCAGCGTGGGCTGTAAAAATGCGGCCGATATCGTCACTCATCTGCGCTGCCGTGTTTTCCACAAAGCGCTCAAAACCACTGTTGAACAGGCTGGCGGGAATGGCCACTGCCAGACCAACGGCGGTGGTCAGCAGGGCTTCCCAGATACCGGAAGAGAGCACGGCGGGATTGACCTGGGAGCCAGCAGCTGCCATGGCCTGGAAGGCAGCGATCATGCCCAGCACCGTGCCAAACAGGCCGAGGAGGGGAGCGACGACGGCAATCACTTCGAGAATGCGCAGCTGGCTGCCCAGGCTTGCGATATGGGCACGGGCGGCGCGGGTGATTTCGGCCTGGATTTCTTCCTGGCTGAGGTGGGGCTTCTCCAGCAGGCGCAGGCTTCGGGCGATGATATCCGCCCTGGGGTTGCTGCGATCGCCCGCCAGTAACAGTGCCTGGGCGCGGTCGCCACTTTCGATATGTTCGAGTGCCAGGCGGATGGATTGGTTGCCTGTGCCGCGCACTGACCAGAACTGCCAGAGTTTGATAGCAATAACCGTCACAGCCACCACTGAGAATGCGAGGAGGATAGCCACCACTGGCCCCCCGGCCTCCAGAAACATGTTGATTGATGCCATTGGTTACCCCGCCATTACCATGAATAAAGAAAGCAAATAGTAATGATAATAATTATCAAACACAACATGTTTTATTTAGGGTTGAGCCTGTGATGCGGGCTACCCTGATGACGGGGTGATTGGGGGGTGTGGTATGCAGTGGGCACAAAAAACGGCTCCGAAGAGCCGTTTGGGTATTAGCGCAATGACAGACTCAGGGATTGTCCACCAGGTTTTTGCCATACACCGGTGCGATCATGCCGGGATCGTTACCGGGATGTGCGCGGGCGGCACAGAGGTCCAGCCATATTCGGGTCAGGGGTGAATCGAGGCGGATACCGCGCCCGCCGAGGAGCAGAAGCATTTCATCGACAATGGCGGCAAGCTTGCGCACCACTGATGTGAGCTGGGTGCGCTGCATCAGGCCGTCGGGCAGGGACATTTCTTCACCGCGATGGATATGGCCAAACATGCGCTCGATATGGCGCTTGTACATGGCATCCATGGCGTCAATTTCGGCGCCCAGCCGGGCGGCGACACTGTGCACGGCGGGATCTTCCTTGCCGGCCTTACCGGTGAGAGATGACACCCGTACCCGCTCGATCTCCAGAAACGCATTGAGGGCGCCGCGGGCAGTGCCGATGGCGAGGTTTGATACGGTGCTGGTAAACACATACAGCCAGGGCAGGCGGTAGAGTGGTGCCAGGTGGGTGTCAGTCACTGTCGGCAGAATACCGGGGGAGGGCTGGTGAGTGCGGTAGGCGGGCACAAAGGCGTCGCTGACGACGATATCGTTGCTGCCGGTGCCCTTCAGGCCGATGGTGTGCCAGGTGTCGATGATTTCGTAGTCTGCCCGCGGCACCAGGAACAGGCGCATATGGGGCGGCTTGCCCTCCGCCGTTGGCGGTACTAAAGAGCCGAGCAACACCCATTGGGCGTGGCTGCTGCCGCTGGAGAAGGTCCAGCGTCCGGAGATGCGGTAGCCGCCATCCACCGCCTGAACCTTGCCCACCGGCTGGAACGAGGACGACATCAGAGTATTACTGTCCTCACCCCACACGTCGGCTTGGGCCTGACGGTCCATCATCGACAACAGGAAGGCCTGTACGCTGTGTACGCCAAACACCCAGGCGGTGGAGGCGCAGGCTTCGGCGATGATGTTCTGCACTTCATAGAAAGCACGCGGATCGGTCTCGTATCCACCCCAGGCAGCTGGCTGAAACAGTTTATACAGACCTGCTTCCTTGAGTGCGGCGATCACTTGCGGGGCGACATCCCGTTGCAGGTCGTTGCTCTCCACCTGGGACTTGATCAGCGGCAGCAGTGCGCGGGCGCGGGCCATTAGTTCATCGGTGCCGGGTGTGGCAGGTTGGGTTTGGCGTTGGGCTGGTGTCTGGGGGGGCATCGGGGCTTGTTCCACTATGATGGCTTTGTGTTGAGGCCCCGCAGCGCGGCGTCAGGCCAGAAAAGGATCACGCAAAGTACTTGTTTTGACGCTGAAACTCAAGGATCGCCGCTAGACGGCAAAACAGCTGTGATGGTTGCATCCAGCTGACAAAATCAACATAATGCCGCCCCTCAATGGTGGCCCTCACCGGTCCCCCCGCAATGACCAACTGTAAACCCCGCCAGGCCCGGAAGGGAGCAACGGTAGCAGTGACGTTATGTGCCGGGGTGTGGCTGGTGCAGGGTCATCTCCATTTTTGGAGTCTGACGTCGGAAGTCTGACGTCTGACGCCAAGAAGGATTATCTCTCCGTACAGGTATAATCCCTGTTGCCTGTCTGGTATCTCCGCATCCCCCTCAAATCAGTCTGTGCATTTTTTGCGTCAGACGTCAGACTTCCAACTTCAGACATCTGGCCAGACCCGCATGCTAGGTTAGCTCTCCCTTATGCCGCACAAACTTGCCCCAACCCCCACCCATCTCCGTATAATGCCCCCTTTCTCCAGCCCTCAGGTTGCCGATGAGCTATCAGGTTCTTGCCCGTAAATGGCGTCCCCGCACCTTTACCGAAATGGTGGGGCAGGAGCATGTGCTCAAGGCGCTGATCAATGGTCTTGACCACGACCGTCTGCACCATGCCTACCTGTTTACCGGCACACGGGGTGTCGGCAAGACCACCCTGGCGCGGATTATTGCCAAATGCCTGAATTGCGAGAAAGGCGTCAGTTCCACACCCTGCGGGGAATGCAGCGCCTGCAAGGCCATTGCCGAGGGCCGTTTTGTCGATCTGCTGGAAGTGGATGCCGCCTCCCGCACCAAGGTGGAAGATACCCGCGAGATGCTGGACAACGTCCAGTACCTGCCCACCAATGGCCGCTACAAGGTGTACCTCATCGATGAGGTGCACATGCTCTCCACCCACAGTTTCAATGCGTTGCTGAAAACCCTGGAAGAGCCGCCCCCCCACGTCAAATTCCTGCTCGCCACCACGGACCCGCAAAAACTGCCGGTGACCATCCTGTCCCGCTGTTTGCAGTTCAACCTGAAAAACCTCAACCCGGAACGCATCGTCAATCACCTGCGCTTTGTGCTGGGCGAGGAAAAAGTCCCCTTTGAGGATGATGCCCTGTGGGCGCTGGGTCGCGGTGCTGATGGCAGTATGCGCGACGCCCTAAGCCTGACCGACCAGGCCATCGCCCACGGCGGTGGCCAGATCACCCTGGCGGAAGTGAGCGCCATGCTCGGCACAATCGACCGCGGCACAGTGGTGGAAATCTGCGAAGCGGTGACCCGTCGCGATGTGGGGCAGGCTCTGGCACTGGTGCAAAAGCTCGCCGATCACGCCCCTGATTACAGTGATGCCCTGGCGGAGATGCTGTCGTTCTGGCATCGCCTGGCCATCGCCCAGACGGCGCCGGATGCCCTCGACCAAAGCCATGGCGATCATCACCGGGTGTTGCAGCTGTCCTCTGAACTCAGTCGCGAGGATGTGCAGCTTTTTTACCAGATTACCCTGCTGGGTCGTCGCGATCTGCCTTTTGCCGCCGATCCCCGCTCCGGCTTTGAAATGGTGCTGCTGCGTCTGCTGGCTTTCCAGCCGCTGCTGCCAGATGCCGTTGATGATGCCCCGCCCGCTGTTTCCCGCGCCCCCGCAGCGGAGGCTGCCAGCCCGGCAAAAAAGCCTGAAGTGGCGGCACCGCCAGAGCCTGGCAACAGCTCTGGAAGCGTTAATCATTCAGATTATCAACCAGTTCCTCAACCAACTGCTCAAAGCGCTGATCAGTCTGGGCCGGTTGCGCGGCTTGAGCCGGATACAATCCCCGCGCCTGAAGATCAGCCGGAACCGATTCCACCTGCCTGGCAGGAAAGGGACTCAGGTCAGCATGGGCGGGAATCTTCTGCACCTGCACCCGCTCGCCAGGACTCTCCGGGTGACTACGATTCAACACCACCCTGGGAAGAATACGAGCAGGTTCAGAGCCAGCCTCCTGCTGCCGTTGATCCCCTGGCGTCGGTTATTGCTGCGCCACAGCCCGCGAAAAAGCCGGAACCCGCTGCGCCGACGGCCATGGATGAGTTGCGGACAGAGTCGACACCGGTAGCAGCAAAGCAAGTCGAAAAGCCCCCGGTCATTGTCACCGCCCAAGATCCTGCACCTTTGGCAGCTGCAGTGAACGGCAGCGACAGTCATGACGACAGTGACAGTCATGACGAGAGTGCCCTGGCACCCCGCGCCAGCCAGGTGGCAACCCTGCCTTTATCCGCCTTTAACCCCGACACCTGGTTCGAGGTTTACCAGGGGCTTGAAGTGGGTGGTCTGTTGCAGAATATCGCCGCCAATCTCGAACTGGTTGCGGTGGAGGGCAGCAGGCTGCGTTTTATTCTCGACAATGCCAACAGTTCCCTCTACAAGGAGTCAGACCAGCTGCGGCTGGCGGAATTGCTGGGCGGCTATTTTTCGACTCCGTTGCAGGTGGATGTCACGATTGGCGCGCTATCGCGGGAGACACCGACCCTGATCATGCAGCGCCGCAGGCGGGAACGTCAGCAAGCGGCGGTTGAAACCTTGCGACAGGATCCCCACGTCAAGTCTATGATGGCCCTGTTTGGCGGTCAGCTGCTGGAAGATAGCGTCAAGCCCATTGATTGAGACCAGAGGCTCGAGAGCCGGTTAGTTGCAGAATTCGACACGAGGAGAAGCCAGTTTATGAAAGGCCTGAACGATATGATGAAACAGGCGCAGGAGATGCAGGAAAAACTCCAGCGCCTGCAGGAAGAAGCTGCCAAGGCTGAGGTCACCGGCGAATCCGGTGCCGGTCTGGTGCAGGTGGTAATGACCGGCCGCCACGATGTGCGCAAGGTCACTATTGCCCCGGAGCTGATGTCCGAGGAAAAGGAACTGCTGGAAGACCTGCTGGCCGCCGCTGTCAATGACGCGGTGCGCAAGGTCGAGGCCAATAGCCAGGAGAAAATGTCGTCCCTGACGGCCGGTTTCAATCTCCCGCCTGGCTTTAAGATGCCTTTCTAGCGATTTGTTTTAGAAAGATTTGTACTGCCAATAAATCCTGAGAAAGAGCTGCCGGTGTTTGGACCTGTTATTGACGAACTGATCGACGCCCTGCGCTGCCTGCCAGGGGTTGGACCCAAATCCGCCCAGCGCATGGCGCTGCATATTCTGGAGCGCAATCGCACGGGCGGCTTACGCCTGTCGGCAGCGATCGGCTCGGCGGTGGAGCTGGTGCGGCGCTGCCCGCGCTGCCGCAACCTGACCGAAGATGATCTGTGTGTGATCTGCGCCAACCCCCGCCGCGACAGCAAATGCATCTGTGTGGTGGAAACCCCGGCCGACCTGTTTGCCATT
>LADM01000040.1 GCA_000961645.1 Gammaproteobacteria bacterium BRH_c0
GCCGCGCCGCGGTCGGCGCGACGGGTGACGATCTCGTGGGTGGCCTCGGCCAGCGCCACGGCTTCAGCGGCGAGTTGGAGTTTTTCCTGCAGGGCCAGGGTGGCGACAAAGCGCTGGGTCACCTGTCCGAGCACATCCAGGGTCTCGGCCCGGCGCTCGGCCTCGACGCGCCCGTATCGTGAGTCAACCACGCTGACGCGGGCCTGACGCTTGCCGCCAAGTTCGAGAACCGATGACAGGGATAGGGTGTACTCTGCCCCGTCAACTCCTCGCAGATTGTCGCTGCCGAGGAAGTTTTCCACTTCCAGGCCGGCCTCCAGGGCAGGATTTTGATCTGCCGTGATGCGTCGGCCATCAAGACCCTGAAGGCGAAAATCGAAGACCTGGAGGCCGGGGTTTTGTGCCATGGCCCGCGAGAGAGCTTTGGACAGAGTGAGCGGTTTCTCCCCGGCGAGTGCCAGGGTAGAACCAAATGCCAGCGTTAGAAGGCAAAAGGCATGGATAATAGAGTGGCACGGCATTGCGCGCCGCCCGTTTTTTACGGGCATTCTGAAAAGCATGGGACTGCTCCTACGAAAGTCTAAATGACAGTTGTTCCCCGGGTGGGGAAGGTATTCGCAGGGTCAGGAAATGGGAGGGCGGAAAAGGGAGGATTGAACCCCGGTGGTGAAGTTGGCTTGGTAGTCGGACTGTACTATTCCCGCAGCCAAGCCGGAAATGTCTGTGAGGGTTCCCAGCAACACCATGTGAAAGCAGCTGTGGCTGTGATGGCAATGGTCCGCTGAATGACTGGGGCTGTCGGGAGACGACTTGGTTGCCTGATTTTCGCTGGAAAAATCCGCTGATTCGTGTGAATGCTCATCATAATGTGACATTGCGGGGTTGTGCGGCTGTGCCTCATAGGCAATAGACGCCACTGACTGCAAGGCAATCAACAGCGTCATTGCGACTATGAAACAGCGTTTAATCATGCAAGTGGCCCCGGAATTTGATCGTGAGCCTAGCAGAAAGGCAACCACATTGAAACGACTGGACCCCCATGGGGTTACGTGAGGCAGTAGTGCGCTGGCCTGAGCAAATCAAGTGGAGGCGATAGTTAAATTGCGTCATCAATATCCCCATAGATAGATGGACACAGCTATTGCAGATAGCCACAGACTGATAATGACGCCTGCCGCGACCCGGCTGATCGGCGTTGGGTGGTGGAGTCTAGCGCGTTCGCGATTCTCATGAATGACAATCTTTGGAGTCATTTTTACTACCAGCCAGATGCCCGCCGGAACGATCAATAAGTCATCCAGGTAACCAATGACCGGGATGAAGTCTGGAATGAGGTCGATAGGTGAAAAAGCATAGGCACCGACGACGAAGGCCAGTATTTTGGTGTGCAGAGGGGTGCGAGAGTCCCGCGCAACCAGCCACACCGTATACATGTCCTGCCTGATAAGTCTGGCCCATCTTTTTAGCTGCGTTCGCAATGTCTTCACCGGTATTTCGGAATTAATCGTTAAATGACCTATTTCAAATACGATCGGAGTATGCCGATGACATCATCGAGTTCCTGCTGACGCTGCGCCTGAGAAATGTCCTCGGCACCCAGATGTTCACGCAGATGACCTTCGAGCACTTCGGACATCAGGCCATTGATAGCACCGCGTATGGCCGCTATCTGTTGCAGTATGGCGGTGCAATCCTTGCCCTGATCCAGGGCTTTTTCAATGGCGTCTGCCTGCCCCTTAATGCGTCGAACCCGGGTTAAGAGCTTTTTTTGATCCCTGTTGGTGTGTGCCATATGCACTGTTCTCTAGTGTGTAAATATATACTGGGGTATAGTATATGTCGCGACGCATTAAGGTACCAGTCCTGTGGAAAAATCCGGCAACACCATTCCTTGGCAGCATTCCCATATTTTTGATGACGGCAATCCGTTAGCGGAACGAAACACCCGTTGGGCGGTTTGGCTCACCGCAATTACCATGGTGGTGGAAATCGCCGGGGGATGGATTTACAACTCCATGGCGCTATTGGCTGATGGTTGGCACATGAGTTCCCATGCCATGGCGTTGGGTTTGTCGGTCCTGGCTTACGGCGCAGCACGGCGTTTGGCCCATAGCAAACGCTTCGCCTTCGGCACCTGGAAAATTGAAATCCTGGGCGGCTATACCAGTGCGATAATGCTGGTCGGGGTCGCCGGGTTGATGTTGTTCCAGTCTGTTGAACGCTTGTTAACACCGAGCCCCATTCACTATGACCAGGCGATCATTATTGCCATACTAGGTTTGTTAGTGAATCTGGCCTGTGCCTGGTTATTGAAAGATGGTCATGCTCATCATCATGGCACGGATAGTCACGATAACCATCACCATCACCATCATCATGACCTCAACCTGCGTTCTGCCTATCTGCATGTCATGACCGATGCGGCAACCTCGCTATTGGCCATTGTCGCCTTGTTTGGGGGAAAGTGGTGGGGGGCCAGTTGGCTGGACCCGGTAATGGGTATTGTGGGAGCAGGCCTGGTGTCCGCCTGGGCCTACGGGCTTTTGCGGGATACCGGACGCGTGCTTCTGGATGCAGAAATGGATGCGCCTGTGGTGGCGGAGATACACGATGCCATCAAGTCGGCGCCGGTAGAGGCGGCAATAGCGGATTTGCATGTCTGGCGAGTAGGGAGGGGACGCTACGCGTGCATCTTGTCGCTCGTGGTGGATGAAACCGTAGCGCCTGACGATATCAAACGGTATTTAGCCGTACACAAAGAGCTTGTTCATGTGACCGTGGAGTTGAATCAAGTCAGAGGGTAGCCAGCCGGAATCATCCTGATCTTTTATGCGCCGCCAAATCTTCGATGATTACATCGTGAGTAGATAGGCATGCATGGGCCTTTTCGTGATGCGGATCTGCTACTGGCACCATTACTGATCGGGAGTATCCGTTCATATAGAAGCAGCGCTGACTGTAACTATCGCCGCAGTTGGGATCTCCCGAAGCATCACCCCCTGTTACCTGGAAAGGGTGTTCTCATGGTCACTTCTCCCGTGAGTTTAATCTCGATTCAAAACGGAATGATTGTTATTACTATTGAAAATAGGAATCAATATCATTTAGAATGCGCCGCCTTGCCCCGGTCACTCCCCGGGCTGTCGACTCAAAACATTCTGACTTTGAAAAACGGGAACACGCATGAATTGGAGAAAACCTGCCGCCTATATATTTACGGCATGCAACACCCTGGCTGCGAGCGGCGTCTTTGCCGACGTCAATAAAGTGGAAGAAGTGATCGTATCCGCCAGCAGAACCAATAAACCGATTACGGCCATACCCAACACGGTAAAAGTGATAGACCGGGAAGCCCTGGAGGCGCAGCTGGCCACCAGTACCAGTCTGCTCGACGGGCTTAGCTTTGCTGTCCCCAGCCTGACGCCCGCACACCAGAAAATGACCAGTAATGGCGTGACGTTGCGGGGCAGAACACCCCTTTACATGGCCGACGGTATCCCGCAGTCGACACCGCTGCGCAATGGCGAGCGCAGTGGTTTTACGATTGATCCTGCCTTTATCGACCGCGTCGAAGTCATTTACGGCGCCAATGCCATTCAGGGGGTGGGCGCCACCGGCGGTGTCATCAATTACGTGACCGTTGATGCGCCGGAAAGTGGTGATTTGCTTCAAAAGGTAGCAACGAGACTGACCAGTGATAACTTCGAAGGCGATGGCTTTCATTACAAGCTATCCGGGTTATTGGGCAAGAAATTCGACAATACGGATGTGGTTTTTGGTGTGGCTCACGATGTCCAGGATCTGTACTACGATGGCAACGGTGACCCCATAGCGGTCGACCCTATCCAGGGTGACACGATGGATAGCCGAACCTGGAACCTTTTTACCAAGGCCGGGCTGGATCTGGATGAATACCAGCGCATTGAAGTGACAGGCAATTATTTTGACCTGGACGGTGACGGCGACTACCGCGTGGTTGATGGAAATGCACTTGCCGGTATTCCAGCGACTTCCGAGAGCGGGAAGGGTGAGGGTGATCCCACCTACAACGAGGCCCTGAACCTGTCTGTAGCCTACAGCCACAGCAATCTGCTGGGTGGAGAGTTGACCCTGCAGGGTTTCTACTATGACTTCTACGCCCTGTACGGCGGCGGCACGTTCCCCGCGTTCCAGGACCCGGCCATCGCTCCGGCGGGTACCCTGTTTGACCAGTCCGCCCTCAGTTCGGAGAAATACGGCACCAAGCTGACCTTTGTTCGCGACAACACCTTCTGGGATGGGCTCCAAGTGGCGGCGGGTGTCGATTATCTGCGCGACAAGACCTATCAGGAACTGGCTCAAACGGACCGTTTGTGGGTGCCGGAAATGATCTACAAGGGTTGGGCGCCCTTTGTGCAGCTGGAGCAGCGCCTGGTGGACGACCGCCTGCGTCTGTCATTCGGTGGTCGCTTCGAAAATGTTGAACTGGAAGTACCAGATTTCACCACCGTCGCTGGGGCCAACAACACCTTTGTCGAGGGTGGCGAGCCGAGCTTCGAAGAGCTGCTAGGCAATGCCGGCATCGTTTTCGACGTGACGGAAGACCTGACGCTCTTCGCCTCCTATGCGGAGGGCTTTACCATGCCCGACGCGGGGTTGATCCTGCGCGGCGTGAATACCCCGGGGCAGACCATCGACGACCTCGTCGACCTGCAACCCGTGGTGGCCGACAACCTGGAAACCGGCATCAATTACCGCCGGGGCGGGCTGGACGTGGCGGCGAGTTATTTCTGGTCGGACTCTGACCTGGGTTCACGTATTCTGGTGGTAGGTGGTGTCGGCCAGTTGACCCGGCAAAAAACCGAAATTGAGGGGTTCGAAATATCAGCCGCTTACCACTTTGAATCAGGCGTCAGCACTGGGATTGCCTACAGCGAGTTGGAAGGCCGTTTCGACAGCGACAACGACGGCTCCGTCGACAAGGATTTGGACGGCCGCAATATCGCCCCGGATCGCATCAACCTGTATGTTGAAGCACCCCTGACGGCGGGTTGGCACGGACGTTTGCAATATGCCAGATTGCTGGACAGGGATTTTGATGGTGGTCTGCCCCAACACGACTTTGATGGCTATGGCCTCCTGGATGCAGTGATTTCCTACCGCAACGAACAACTTGGGGATTTCACCCTGGGTATCGAGAACCTCCTCGACGAAGAGTACATCACCTACTATTCCCAGACGTTGACGTATGTAAACGACAGCACCTATTTTGCCGGCCGTGGACGGGCCGTCAGTCTGGGGTGGCAGAAAACATTCTAAGTGAGAGCGTTGCTGACCCTTCATCGATGGGTTGGAGCTGTATTCGGGCTGGCTCTCTCCCTCTTCGGGCTTTCCGGCGCACTACTGGTATGGAAAAACCAGTGGTTGCGCTGGACCCTGGCAGATGAAGCCGGGATTCCTGCGAGGGGAGTGGAGAGCCTCACCCGTATCGTTGAACGGGCACTGCAGGAGAGCAACGGCGAAGCCAACTACATAGTGTTTTCCAGTCCTGAGCTTGCTGTCAATCTGGTTTCCACCGGACGGCATACCGGCTTTTACAGTGATAACCTGGGCAATGTCATAACCCACTGGGCATCCCGACTGGAGCGACTGGAATTGTGGCTGTTTGATCTACACCACGATCTCCTGCTGGGTCCCAACGGCACAATCCTCGGTGGGTTGCTGGCGTTATTGGGGCTCTTTTTTACTTTCAGCGGACTTTTCCTTTGGTGGCGTACCCGGCGGCACTTTTCCTGGCCCCTGTGGCCAACCTCTTTTTCCCGGCGGGATCTGGCCAGACACCACCGCAACCTTGGCGCGCTGTTTGCTCCGTTACTGATAGTGGTAATGCTCACGGGCCTGATGATGGCCTGGCGCCCGGTGGCGCTGTGGCTGTTATCGCCGTTTTCTTCCGTTGACGAGATGCAGGCCGCCGTGGCGCCTCCAACTGTTGCTGGAGGCGATTCCGACGATGTTGATTGGGCAAACATTATCACCCGGGCACAACAAGCGTTTCCAGGCGCGAGCCTGCGTCTGATGTCGATACCGCAGGCTACCGGTGATCTCGTAGGGCTGAGAATGAAGCAGCCGGAAGAGTGGCTGCCCAATGGACGGACGCTACTCTGGTTTGATCCGCAGACCGGCGATCTCGTCGAGTCGAAGGACGTGCTTACAATGCCCCTGGGGGTCCGGGTGAATAATCTCGTCTACCCGGTCCACGCCGCCAAGGTCGGCGGCATTGTCTATCAGTTAGCAATGACCCTGGTCGGACTGGTTGTCACGATGCTGGGGAGCCTTGTGGTTGTCAGGTTCTGGATGGACCGCCATAGGATCAGCGTTCCTCCCAGAATTTGAGTGAACTGCTACGGGCATAGAGTCTGATGAGCTGAATCGCCCAGGCCAAATATACTTGCGCCGTTTACTGGGTGGCTAGCGCATTTTTTACTGTCTTTGGACTTGGCACATCCCATTCCAGTAGTTTTGGTAATCGATTGCCCGGCATCTCCATCATTGAGTATCTGTTTCAAACCCCTCGTGGAGGGAACCGATCAGCGGGCAGGTGACATTGTCCTTCTGGGTGCAGCACTCCTCGACGAGTTGGTCGAGCACGCGTTCGATTCGCTGAAGACTGTGGATCTTTTCACGCACGTTGCCCAGCTTGCGCTCACCCAGTGCTTTGGCTTCGTCGCAATGGGTGCCGTCTTCGAGTTTCAGCAGTTCTCCGATCTCCTCTAGGCTGAATCCCAGCCATCGCGCCCTGCGGATGAATCGAAGCCGTGCCAGCGCGTCGTCGTCGTAGCGGCGGATTCCACCCAAGGGCTTCTCAGGCTCTGTCATCAGCCCCAGCCGTTGGTAGTAGCGAATGGTTTCGACGGTTATCTCTGCGGCCTTGGCCAGACTGCCGATGGTCATGGATGTGTTTTGAGAACCGGACACGATGCTTGACTCCGTAGTCGACTACGGAGATAAGCTTGCCACAGTGGTGAATGAAACAACAGGAGATTTGTCCATGCCTGCATCCAAATCAGGACGCGGTTCGTTGCTTGCCGGGGGTGTCGCAGCCTTGCTGGCCTCTGCCTGTTGCCTGGGACCGCTGGTGTTGGTGGTGCTGGGGTTTTCCGGCGCCTGGATCGGCAATTTAACCGCATTGGAACCCTACCGTCCCTGGTTTCTGGGCGCCGCCCTGGTGGCCATGGTGTTGGCCTGGCGCCAGATATACCGGCCGGCCAGGGCTTGTGAACCCGGCGATGGGTGCGCTGCACCCAGGGTGCATGGCGCTTACAAAGCCGCCTTCTGGTTCGTAGCGTTACTGATTGCCATCGCCGCGGTGTTCCCCTATGTCCTACCCCTGTTTTATTGAGAGACCAGAAATGAAAAAGTTCTTGCTTGTAAGTTCACTGTTTGCCCTGTTCAGCCTACCCCTCTGGGGCGCGGAGCAGACCGTCACGCTGGATGTGCCCGGTATGACCTGCGCCGCCTGTCCGATCACCGTCAAGACCGCGCTCAATCGGGTTGACGGTGTCAGGGATGTCAATGTCAGCTTCGAGCGGCGCGAAGCCAGGGTCACCTTCGAGGACACGCAAACCTCCGTCGCAACGTTGATTGAAGCCAC
>LADM01000036.1 GCA_000961645.1 Gammaproteobacteria bacterium BRH_c0
CGCTCCATCAGTTGTCGTTCAGAGCGGATGGTGAAGAATATCTGTAGCAACAGGGCACGCAGCAGTTGCTCGGGTGGGATAGAGGGACGACCTGTCTGGGAATACATGCCATCAAAGAAAGGTTCGAGCTGCAGTAAGGCCTTATCAATGACTTTCCGCATTTGACGGATAGGGTGATGCGTCGGAATGCGGGATTCCAGGTCAACATAGCTGAACATGGATGTCTGGAGAGTCACTTCGCCGCGCATAGTTATTGCTCATCGAAATTTGTTCTGTGTATTATCCCATATCAGGGGTTTTTCAACAGCCTGTTAGGGACGCGCACCAAAGTTGTATTTGACTTCAACACCCCAGGTTCGCGGATCACCATAGACATTGGAGATAAAGCCGAAGGGTGTGGAGCGGTCATTGGCATTGTAGGCGTAGGTTTTATCCGTGGCATTCTTGACATAGACACCCACATCAAAACCCATGTCGCCAATGTCGCGCCAGTCGGCGCGCAAATCCACCAGTCCGTAACCGTCCTGGCTGCTGCCGGGCAGATTGATATTTTCATCGGCGAAATTCACTTCGCTGATGTAGCCATAACCGGCAGTCAGCCACAGCTGGCCGGTAGGCATTGGCTGGCGATAGGTAAGCGAAACATCAAAGGTATTCTCCGGCGCCTGGGCAAACACGTTGCCGGTGAGATCGCCAATCAGCGCGTTCTCAAAGCTGTCGTACTTGGTGTGCAGGTAACCATAGGAGACTGACATGTCCAGCTGCTCGGTGAGCCGGGCGAGCACCTGCAACTGGCCACCGTAGATAGTCGCTTCGGCGGCATTGAAGCGACCGGTCGACACCCTGCCCTCGTAAAACAGTGAGGTGGTGCGCTGGATGTCTTCGTACTCTGCATAAAAGCCTGACACGTTGGTACGCACAGGCACATTGCCGATTTGCCAGTCAGCTTTCATGCCGATTTCAAAATCACGGATATATTCAGGATCGATAACCAGCAGCTCCTCATCAAAAATATCCGGGTTAAAGCCACCCGCGTTATAGCCTTTCCTGTGGGTGGCATAGAGCAGCACGTCATCACTGAGCTGGTAATCCATGGAGATGTTATAGGTGGTTGCGCTGTATTCCGCCCGCAAGCGGTTGACACAATTCGCCAGATCCACATTGGGCAAATTCGGTGACAGGCCGCAAACAAAACCGGGGTTCACCGTTGTCGCATCATTCCAGGGTTTGTCCTTGGTGCGCCGCACGCCCAGGGTCAGATTCAGCTGCTCGGTCAGACTCCAGGTGCCCTGAGCATAATAGGCAAAGGATTTCAGGCCACTCTCACCCCCGGATGACTGAGAAACCGCTTTTGAATAGGGAACGCCAACCGGGTTGAAGAGCTGGTAGTAATTGGCGTTCTCAATATCCTGATCCAGATAGTAAACACCCGTCACCCACTGCAGACGGTCTGTGAATGCCGTTCCGGACAGTTGCAGTTCATGGCTTGCCTGCTTGGTGGTGGAATCGTTATCGCCGATGATCAAAGGCAGCGGAACCGACAACTGATTCTGGAACTGGTGGGTATCGCTGTGGGAATAACCGGCAATATACTTGACTGTGGTTTTGCCGATATCGACAGAGAGAATATTGCTGATCTGCAGCTGCCTGCCTTCCAGAACAGCATCGTAGGGAGAATCAATCTTGCGGATTCCCCGTGCCTTTTGTTTGATCAGTTCAGCGTTGTAAAGGTTTACCCCGGTGGCAAAATTGGTATACACACAGCTGACAAAATTCACCGGGCAGTTTGCCACGCCATCAGACTGGCTGATTTGCGCATAGGGCACTTCATCCCGCTCTGAATAAGTCACAACGGTGTAGTTGGAAACTGTCTCAGAGGGGGTAAACATCGCCGACATTTTATAAGCCTGACGATCCTGACTTTGGGCGTCCGGTCCCGAGAGGTTTTCAACCAGACCATCGCGCTCACGGTTTTTTGCACCGAAACGCAATTGCAGCATATCGTTGACCGGCACATTGAGAATTCCTGTCACTTCATTCAGGCCATAATCCCCCAGGCCAATCTGCAGTGAGCCGCCAAATTCATTTCCAGGCTTCTTCGGGTAGAACAGCACCGCACCACCGGTGCTGTTGCGGCCAAACAGTGTGCCCTGCGGACCGGCCAGAGCCTGCACGGACTCGAGATCCCACAACTGCTCCTCGATAGAGCTGCTGTTCATCGGCACTTCATTGAAGTAGGTGATTACCCCCGTGCGCACTCCCCGCAACGAATACTGCTGGTCTGCACCAAAAATGCTTACACCCACGCTCAGGGTTGGCACCAGCTTTTGCAGATCGGTACCGGTGGTAATACTGCGGATTTCAAGCTCGTCGCCGCCGATACGGGTGACGCTCATGGGTACCGACTGGAGATTTTCTTCCACCCGTCGGGCAACAACGGTAATCTCTTCCAGTCTGAGATCCTTGCTGCCACCGCTTGTTGTCTGGGCATTGGCCAGGGTAAAAGGGATGGCCATGGCCACACCCAAGGCCAGCCTGGTGAGATTGGTTTTCACAGTGGTTTTATTCATATGCGTCTCATAGTCATTTATATAGTGGGAGTTCGACTCATAAATACAGCAGATATGTTTAACAAACATTATTGCTTTTATCGTCAATATTTCCGTAATTGCACCCCTCCTTTTGATCAAAGATCAGCTTGAATCAGCCATTTCTCCGGTCAGTCTGAACTGTTCCAGGATAGGCTCTGATTGTTATTTCAACACTTCTGCCGGGTCCACCCATTGCGCCGTCTGCCAGGCATTGCACCTGGCTCGATCGGGATCACTGAGCACGTCGAGCTGATTGCCATAGATCATGGTCGCGCGGTTATCGAGATTGTAGGCTGGCCAATCGGGAACACTGGCCGTAGCGGGATTGCCAGTGCGGGCAAATGCCGCGAAGGTTTGACTCATGGCATCGGCGAGGGCTTGCCGCTCTGCACCTGTTCCGATTAAAGGCTCTGCTGTGTCGATATTGTCAAAAACAAACGGCAACTCGATTCCATGGGGCGAACCCAGCTTGCCACCAAGCACCGGGGTCTCCCAATCCACGCGGTATACATAGACTGGTGCCTGACCCTGGGCGATCTTGCGCTCTGCCAGGATCAGCGAGCGACAGAGCATGGCAGTGCTTTCATCCCGGGTGGCACCCACCAGAACCGGAACAGTTGCTGACAGGGGCGAAGCCTGGGGATCAAAAGGGCTTTGCGGCAGCAGCTGGCCATCCACAGCCGGGAAAAATGCCATCAGCCCGGCCTTTTGCGCCGCTTCCAGCAGTTTATCCACCGGCATCGACTGCAATGCTGCAATATCACCGCTTGTGGCACCCAGGGATTGCAAAATGCCCTGCCCTGTTGCCAGCGCCTGGGATTTGGGTTGCAGCGTAATTGCCGCCCCGCTCATGACAATCGCCTTGTGGAACAGGCCTTGCGCCACGGGCATTGCCATCAGTGTGCTGACTTTTGCGCCGCCGCCAGACTGGCCAAAGATGGTGACATTGCCGGGATCGCCACCGAAGGCGTCGATATTGTCCCGCACCCACTCCAGTGACTGGACCAGATCGAGCATGCCCGCCATGCCCGAATCGCTGTACTGTGGCCCGGCTTCAGGCCCGAGAGCGAGAAACCCGAACAGGTTAAGACGATGGGTTACCGTCACTACGACCACATCGTTGTTGCGGGCGAGATTACTGCCCTCGTAATAGGGATCATGGCCACTGCCCAGATAGAAGCCGCCGCCGTGAAACCACACCATGACCGGACGTTTTTTGTTGTCCGCTGCGGGTGTCCAGACATTCAAGGTCAGGCAGTCCTCGCTGACAGGATTGCTGGCAAAGTCGAGTATCCGCGCCATATCGCTGGTTTTAGGCAGCTCGGGCTGGGGACAGCGCGGGCCGAACTGGTCGGCCATCCGTATACCCTGCCATGGTGCTGGCTGTTGTGGCGGTAAAAACCGCGCAGCGCCTCCGGTTGGTGCGCCGTAGGGAATGCCCAGAAACGAGATCACATCGCGGCCCTGTTGGCCCTGTACAGCGCCGGAGACAGTATTCACAACAGGCTCAGATCGTGATGAACCGTCACAGCCACTCAGCGCAAACAACAGCACAGCCAGCAATGCCGGTACCAACAGGAATTTATTCATAGGCAGAACCTGAAACATGCGAGGCAGAAAACTTCAGCAGGGAATCCCTTGTACGCAGGATAGAAGGCCGCAGCGCAGACTGAAAATAGCGATGCGAGGCAAGTAGGGATGAATAGCATCTTGCTTTTATTATGATCAATGGGATCACTCAACTCGGTCTTGGAATGGGGATAAGCCCCACTCCAGCCAAAAGCAACCTAAAGAATAACACCACAGTGTGCAATGGATAATTTGTAATAAAACTTGGACTTTTATTAGGGCCTGATAACAGGCCGGGTATGGCAGTAGCTGTTTCAAGAGCAATAGACCTCTCCACCTAGCATTCTCACGCCGCTATCCCGCCGATAATCCTTTGACCGGCACAAAGGCTGGTGTTTATACTCGTGCCCACTTACGCGTCTAACTTCCAGCAGCGTTTGTTGCCTGTCGCTGACTCACTGACTGCGGAGCTGGTACAACATAACAGTAATGACATGATTCATTCCCATTGACTTCACTCTGCATCGCCTGCTCACCCATCCACAGCCGTTATTCGCGCGATGGGTGCTGCGCAGCAGGCACCAGGTTTCAAGCGTTTATCAAGGAGAAATAATGTGAACCGTCTAGACAACAAAGTCTGCGTCATCACCGGCGCTGGCAGCGGTATCGGCAAGGCCACCGCTGAAATGTTTGCCCGCGAGGGTGCCACCGTAGTAGTCACTGATCTGCGCGCACCGGCCGCAGAGGAAGTGGCCCATGGCATCACCGCTGCAGGGGGCCGCGCCATGGCCCTGGCCGTTGACGTTGGCGAAGAAGCCGATCTCAAGCGCATGGTCGACACCACTGTCAGCGAATTTGGCAGCATCGACGTGCTCTATAACAACGCCCTGTTCGTCAATACCGAGTTTGCCATGCGCGACATGGATATCCTCGAGTTCGACACCGAAGTGCTTTACGCCAATATCCGCGTCAATGTCGTTGGCAGTGTCATTGCCACCAAGCTGGCGATTCCCCATATGCTCAAGCGCGGCAATGGTTCGGTGATCTTCACTTCCTCAGGCAGTTCACTGGGTGGCGATGTCACCGCCTACAGCTACGGGGCCTCGAAGGCGGCCCTCAACTGGTATGTACAGGCTTTCGCAGCGACCTTTGGCAAGAAGGGTGTGCGCAGCAACGCCATTTTGCCAGGCCCGATCCAGACGCCCTCCAAGATTGCCTGGTCTACGCCGGAAATGGATGCCGACTTTATGGATGTACTCAATTCGCCGCGCCTTGGCGAGCCCGACGACATCGCCTCCATGGCGGTTTTCCTTGCCTCGGACGAGTCGCGCTATGTGAACGGCGTGCTGTACCGGGTAGACGGTGGTATGAGCTGCACGGTGCCGTTTATCAGCGTGACCCGCAAAGCACTTGGCAGAAAAGATTGATAGCAAACATTTTTACACTGAATAACTGATAACTCAGGAGAAATATTATGGGTATTGCCCAGGAAAAATTCATCGCCGATTTTTGTGACGCATGGGGCGACGGCAGCCTTGAAACCAAGCCGGATGTGGAAAAAATCCTTTCCATGATGTCCGAAGATGCTGAATGGCAGCTGTGGGTGCCGGGCGGACCTGTCTACAAGGGAAAAGCAGCACTGCGTGATGAAATTCATCGTCAGATTCGCATCGCCACCAATAACAAGTGCAATATCGTCAATGTGCTGTCCAGCGACACCATGGTGATGCAGGAACGCTCGGATACGGCAGTCATTCTCGGCAAGCCCTGCCCGCACCAGATGGTGGCAATCTACGAACTGGACGAGAACGGCCTGATCAAGCGCTGGCGTGAATATCTCGATATGGCCGACCTGACGCGCAAAATGGGTGTCAATGAAGAGTTTGCAGGCAGTGGTGGGTAGTTCTTTCCGACTTTGACAGAAGCCACGATGATGAATCGTTGACCTGTAATAGTCGGGAGAGGGGCTTCCCCCTAGACAAAAATAATAGTGTTGTAATGGATGTCGCCTTGTCCCTGCGGGTGCAAGGCGATTCAAGCACTACTCTGGACTGCCATTAGCCGCAGGCTTTGCATCCACAGAATACTGGCGCAATGAAACGATCTTCCCGTTACTCACCCACATATGGATTGAATGGAATTTAAGATAACCGCCGCCCGGCCACGCCTGCTCAGTGAGCATCTCCATAACTGCACGATCACCCTCAACAATCAAGCTCGGCATTTCTACACCAATATACTCAGAAGGTGGATGTGGATTAGCATAATGCATAGGCCCCCACTGAGTTCGGTCAAAGCAGCCTGATCCCGCATACCAGATTGTCGCATCCTCTGCCATCACCGCATCCATCTCTTCAACATCATGGCGTTTACCTGCTGCGAAGTAGGCAAGCGCAACTTCCTTGGTCTGTTCGGGAGTACTGACCGCTGCTCCCGGCTCTACCTGATATGGAGCACAGTCCGGCGGCATGGAAATTCGCACGGCGGGAGATAGTTCTGTAGCAACCTCCATAGGCGTCCTGGATTCCGACAGAGGTTCCGCTACACAAACCATAGTCGCGCCAAGCAGTGCCAGCACCATTAATCCCCTCTGTAGCAACGTGGCAGAACTTTGCGCAATTTCTTCAACATGTCCTTGCATTGAACAAGACTCCAGTTGCGCAAAGCGGTGGCGTAAATCGACGATGGTCTGCATCATTCACCAGTCAGGTTACGACGACACGGACACGATCAAGGTGATGAGTTGGTGCACCGGTCCCCCGCTTGCCATCGCGATGCAAACCTCCGCGCAGGGCGACGAAATAAACCCCGGGCTTTGAATATACATGTTTAGCCTTGACCAGCATCGAAGTCGCGGATCCATCGGCCTCTGCGTTGGAGAAAGGATAATCGCCACGCTCTTCCAGATCCCATTCCGAGGATACTATTGTGCCCGCACCGGGTGGCGCCTCAATCCGGCCCTCAAAGCGGACAACCTCCCCCACCTTGACGTCAATACGCTTCCCATTGTTGACCGTGGCGTGAACTACCGGCTGGATGCCTTTGCGGTCTTCTGCCTTCTGCGGAAGTAGTAGTTCATTGTCCTTGCTAAAACTAAATTCAGTGCTCGGGGGTGGTGGCTTGTTATCTTCAACCCACTCTTTCAAATATCGCCAGGCCTGCCGCCCCATTGAATACTGGAAATCAATCATCCGTGCATCCCACACCTGTAGATTCTCATCACTGTGCTTGAACCCCGCAGCAGTCATGGGCGGAGCAATTGAACCGCCATCCGCCCAGTAAAAACGGAACCGATCTGACAACTTGTCACCATAACTTGCTTTGTACACGTCGAGATAATCAATCATGACAGGCCAACCCCATATGTCCCAGGTTGAGTTGATGCATATCATTTTTGGCTCAAATTCACCTTTCAGCCTATAAGTCTGGCTTGATCTCTCTCGCTGTGCATATATCGGCCTGCCGTCAGTGGTGAACGGACGACCAGGAAGCGTGATCGCCTGACCGGTTTTTTCCCGGTACCAATCACTGGCCTTGATGGTGTGAAGAAAATGGTGCATATAGGCAATAAATTTGCGATTGTCCAGTTCGACCTCATCCCCTGGCTTCACCCCACGCATCATTTCTGGGGTGCGCTCCGGCGTACCCGAGATCCCGTTAAAGTTGCTGGCGATGACAAACTCCCTACCCTTTGCCGCTCCCGTTGTAATACGCATGTGACTACCAAATAGCTGGTCATGATCCTCCACATCTAGAATGACTGCGTAAGGGGTATCGGGATCCAGGGTGGTGTACCACTTGAAAGTGGCAGTTTCCATTGCTTCGCGGATGGGAAGCACTTGTTGAACAATGGCTTTGCGTTGAATGATATAGGGTTTTAACTTATCCAGTTGATCATTCCCAGCGTAACCGGGCTTGGTCCAAAAATCGTCAAAATAGGATGGATCACTCATCTCAACGCCACCCATGACCATAATTGCATGCTTCATGGTCATGAGCTGATTCTCGGCCCCCCGCGGCCAGCCAGCTCGATACATATCAGAGAGCGCTTCTCTCTGGTTCGCATCAAGTCCCGAATAGGGGTCACCACTACCACCGGGCTCAACCGCGTCGATTACCGATTTCATCAAAGGAGAGCCGAGAAAATATTGCGCGCGAACTTGTGCAGACCAAGGGCTAGTTTCATTCGAAGGGGATATCTGCGGAACACCACCGTCATAAATATCAGGGGCATTTTCAAGCAGCATCTGCGTATTGGGCCCGCCACCTATGCCGCCAACATAACCATGATGCGGCGCGACACCATAGACTTGCCGGGCGATGTGCCGGGAGAAGCGTGCCGACTCGGCACTTGCCTGCCAGTTTGCAATATGGTTTTTTCCAGTGTCACGGGAAAACTGTTCATGCCCCTGATTGCTCTCAAGCAAATAGCCCTTGAGGTCATCGAATGCAATGTCGTAAAGAAAATCCCATCCGGCAGGATCTTCAGATGGCTTGTCCTGTGGAACCTGGATTGAAAGCTCGTTACCAGCAGCGCCCCCCTCTATCCACTGCATAAAGCGACCGTCATAATTTTCATCCGGCGGAAAATAAAATGAAAACTTTGTCTTGGTATCTGCAAATCCTCCATGCACATACCGATGGGGACGCGGCTGCATACGCATCTCATCCGCGTCGATAAAAGGCTTTCCAAACGCATTATCCATGGGAGTGTAGTTGACATCCAAGGGAGTTGACTTGCTGTCGGGAGCGGCGTCAGCCATGTTTAGGAAACCTCCTGTAGCACCTGCTGCGGCAGCAAGGCTCACATTCGTTAGAAATTTACGGCGCTCAGGATTTAATGGATCATTATTATCGTCATTCTCGACTTTCATATCCTGCCTTTTAATGTACTTAAATATTAATGAGTTAAAAAATGGTATTTCAGAAAAATTTTCTGACTTAAAAATTACAACTGCTAAAATTTATTATCTCAATAAATTCAAGAAAAACTCATAGCAGAAGTTTATTAATGTAATCAACATTCGGAATTATAGCTATGTATATTTTTCATAATCGTGTGCACTTTTCACAAAGTCACAGGACTGAAAAAAACTAACTCATCCCACCCTGCTTTGGCTATATATTTTGTGTAAATTAGCGTAAAACACATACCA
Source organism: Gammaproteobacteria bacterium BRH_c0 (assembly GCA_000961645.1). Taxonomy (GTDB): domain Bacteria; phylum Pseudomonadota; class Gammaproteobacteria; order Pseudomonadales; family Porticoccaceae; genus NAT127. The sequence continues at coordinate 9,317 of LADM01000036.1, forward strand.
GCATAACCCTGTTTACAGTACAAACATCAAGCTCGTTTTATACCCAGCAACCATTATCTCTGACGTTAATAAAAGGGAGTCACCCATGACCGATTCAAAACAGGACGAACAAGGCCTGGATCAAACCCGCCGCACTGTGCTCAAGGGCATGGCCGGCAGCGCCCTGGTGGCCGCCAGTGGCGGCGCACTGCATTCCTCCCTGGCTGTTGCAGGCAGCAGTGAAGAGTTGACCTGGATGCCCGCCTGGCGCATGCGCGAGATGATCAGCAGCAAGGATATTTCGCCGGTGGAAGTCACCGAGCACTTCCTGAATCGCATTGAGGAACTGGACGGCAAGTTGAAGTCCTTTATGACCGTTGACCACAAGGGCGCCCGCGCCCAGGCAAAGGCCGCTGAAAAAGCCGTGCTGGCAGGCGAGAAACTCGGCCCCCTGCACGGCATTCCGATTTCCGTGAAGGACCATATCGCCATCAAGGGCCTGCCCAAATTTGATATGGGCCTGCTGCGCCATATCCCCGAAGCCCCCCGCGATGATGTACAGGTGGAGCGGCTGCGCAAGGCGGGCGCCATCATGTTCGGCACCAATACCGAAATGGGCTCCGGCTCCGATGTGACCAAAATGCCCCGCCAATTCAACTGGGATGTGGAAGCCCGCAGCGCCTGGGACCAAACCCGGGTGCCCGGCTGGTCCAGCTCCGGTTGCGCCAGTGC
>LADM01000094.1 GCA_000961645.1 Gammaproteobacteria bacterium BRH_c0
CCAAGCGCGCACAGCGCCTCCTGTGTTTCAATCCACGCGCCCCGTGCGGGGCGCGACTCGCGCACGTCGCGGTGGTAGTTGAGTTTTTCGCGGTTTCAATCCACGCGCCCCGTGCGGGGCGCGACACACATCAGCGGGGCAACCAGTCGGGGGGACAGGTTTCAATCCACGCGCCCCGTGCGGGGCGCGACCTGCGGCCCGCCAGAGTGCCCGGTGTGCAGGCGGTTTCAATCCACGCGCCCCGTGCGGGGCGCGACATGGCACCCTTGAGGGCGTACAGATTGCCACGCTGTTTCAATCCACGCGCCCCGTGCGGGGCGCGACATGCCGACACTTCAAACCCAACTACCGGCAATCTGTTTCAATCCACGCGCCCCGTGCGGGGCGCGACCGGCGACCTCGGACTGCCCTGCCCGGCTTTGGATAGTTTCAATCCACGCGCCCCGTGCGGGGCGCGACGGGATTATGCGGGCGGCCTGGCCATGGTGGGAGAAGTTTCAATCCACGCGCCCCGTGCGGGGCGCGACTACCAGTGCGCCGCCTCTGACAATGACGCAGAGGGTTTCAATCCACGCGCCCCGTGCGGGGCGCGACATCCGGGCAGCCCGCGGATAATCACCAGGCGAGGCGTTTCAATCCACGCGCCCCGTGCGGGGCGCGACCCCGAGCCAACGCGCTCTTGAGCAGCGGCAGTGGGTTTCAATCCACGCGCCCCGTGCGGGGCGCGACCACCAGGGTCCAGCCCATCAGCAAGTGATGGACGGTTTCAATCCACGCGCCCCGTGCGGGGCGCGACCCAACACCGATCTGGGCGAAACCCGCCGCCGCGTGTTTCAATCCACGCGCCCCGTGCGGGGCGCGACAGCCGCACCTGAAAGGGATGATGTTTGAAATACTGTTTCAATCCACGCGCCCCGTGCGGGGCGCGACATTATATGGTTGACTCAGGTTTAATCCCTGGCGGGTTTCAATCCACGCGCCCCGTGCGGGGCGCGACAGGCGGTGGTTGTCGGGCAGCTGGTAGGCGGTGGGTTTCAATCCACGCGCCCCGTGCGGGGCGCGACCCGCTCTCCAGCAGGTGGGTGGCGAAGCTGTGGCGGTTTCAATCCACGCGCCCCGTGCGGGGCGCGACTGTTCCATTCTAAGTTGTTAAAAAGCGAGAAAAAAGAACCAACTTTCCGCTGACCGTCAAAAAAATTCAGCAGCGAGCTTTACAAACTCTCCCCCAAAGGAAAAACGCTAGACAGATCAACACATTGTCTCGCCGCTAACCAATCGGCATCAGGATGAGAGCCGGGCATTAGCGATTCAGAGAATCAACGGGTCGCGGAGTGGATCATCAACGGGCTTTGCTCCGATATGCTCTACCCGTTGCCGGCCCTTCTTGCCGAGGAAATAAAATCGCAAACTGTCTTCTTCCGGGTCAAACAGGCTCATCAATGTAGCCTTCAACTGCACAAATTGAGCCGGATTAACCTCACATTCAAAAACGGAATGCTGCACTCGTACGCCGTAATCGAGGCAGGTTTTGGCGATATTGCGCAGCCTGCGCGGCCCACCTTCGGATACTACACTGACGTCATAGGTTATGAGTACAAGCATGGGATTATTTCGCCAGGTAGGGAGGGTAGAACTCGGTATCGCCGCGAATATGCCGGGCCAACAGCATTGCCTGGCAGTGCGGCAGCAAACCGATAGGCACTTGCTCCTGCAAATACGGGTGCATGATTTCCACCTGCTTGCGTTCCTGGTAGGCGATAAGCAAGGCCTTGCGGGAATCATCGCTGAGACGCACCGCGCCGCTGGCTTCATGAATAAAGTCTTTCAACTGCACCTGGCGGCGATTGATCAGGGTTAGCACAAAGCGGTCCGCCCAGGAGGCGCGAAACTCCTCCAGCAAATCGAGGGCAAGGCTGGGCCTGCCGGGGCGGTCCTGGTGGAGAAAGCCAACGAAAGGGTCGAGGCCAACGCCATGGAGAGCCGAGACACATTCCTGAGTAATCAGCGAATAGACAAACGACAACAGTGCGTTGACGGGATCGGTGGGCGGGCGACGGACTCTGCCACCGAAGGCGAAACCGGTGTCCCGAATCAACTCGTTGAAGACACCAAAGTAGGTGGCCGCCGCGTCGCCTTCCATGCCCATGGTTTCAGCCACCGATTGTGCGTTATTGACGCGACGGAGGCTGATGGCCAATTTGTCAGCGGCTTGGGCCAGCAAGCTATTCTCGCCATGGTTGCGCTGTTCTCGCAACAACACATTTCGGCAGTTGGCTATCTTCGCCGCTACCATCAAGCGTGCAATGCCCACCGCGCGGCCAGCGTCATCCGCCCAGCGGTATTGGGCCCGTCTCAATAACACATTGCCAGTCTGGCGCCCCTGGACCCTGGCGAGGAAACGGCCATACTCGGTGAAAAATGTCAGCCCAATCCCCTGTTCGGCGCAATAGCCCATCAGGAAGGGCGACACCGATATTTGCCCAAAGCACAGGATGTTACCAATGGTAAGAGAGGGGAATTGCCCAAGCTTTTGGTCACCCAGCTTGATGACAATGGTTTCCCGATCCTTGTGGAGATAGCTCTCCTGTCGGGTAATGTAGAGGCAATTGAGCATCTTCTTCATGGCTTGAACAACTCCTCCACATAGCGCCTGGAATGATCCTTCAAGAAGGCCTGGGGTGCGCACAAGTCCACCAGGGAACAGGCCCGGCAACGGCGGGTATCGGCGATGGGATGGGGTGTAACACCTGCCACCAAAAGAGCATGAGCGCCTTGAATGGCAGCCAGAGTCGCCGCGCGAAGTTCCGAAGTGATAGTGATCGTCTCCCTACGCCGCACCTCCCAATACCACAAGGCGCCTTCCTCGATGTGGCAATTGCGCATCTCCTCCAGGCACAGCACCTGAGCGCAGACCTGAATACGATCCCAGTCTTCCACCTTCGGCTTGCCCCGTTTGTACTCTACGGGAAAGTACAGCGGCGGATTGCCCGCCTGAATCTCCAGCAAATCCATCTTGCCGCGAATGCGGTACTGCTGCGACTCCAGCATCACCCCGCGCTCATAGCGCGTATCCCGCCGCTGCTCCGCCGCGCCGGAGTCGACCCGCTCGTGCAGCAAGCGACCTTCGGCCGTAAAGCGGTTTTCCTCCCAGACTTGCTCGACATGGATCAGGGCAAACTGCCGGGGGCAGTAGGCGAAGTGTTGCAGGGCGGAGATGGCGATAAAGTCGTCCATGGTGGTTGCCGTGTTAGAGCGCCAAAGTCATCGAATTCGAGGACATTAACCCCATCGAAATCGATGGGGTTAAACCCGTAGAAATCGACGAGATTAGAATCCGTCGAAATCGACGTATTTACATCATCAAACCATCCGAAGAGACATGGTGTCGCTCAGAGCAGTTCTTCAACTGTGACTTCGGAAGGAACAGCCTCACGATTGACGGTAATGGAGTAATCCGAGAAGGCACGGGCCGGCGTATCCTGCTCACCATTCACCCGCTCGACGGTCACACAGTCGAACAGCTTGTGAGCGGGCGCGTTGCCCATGGCGTTGTCGTGTTTGAATACCACCAGCTTGCGCGCCGACATCTCGCCACGGGCTGCCGAACGGTCATGTTCGAAAAGATTAATCAGTGAATCCCACAGCAGCTTCAAGTCGTCCTCTGAAAAACCTGTGCGTTCAGCCAATTTGGCGGATACATAGCCGTGAACACGGTACAGCCCATAGGGAACGATATGTTTGCGGCCCATTGTGCGCTCTTTCTCCAAATCCCTTTCGTTGGTTACCGCCATGCGGGTGATGGAAATTTCCATCGGCAAGATAGGATCAATGGAACGTGAAAATGCCAATTGGATCGGGCCACGAACCTGGCCGGAATTCACTTCAGTTGTCATCACGGCACCGAAGGCGCGCACGTCGAAGAAGTTATCGCACATCCATCTTGTCAGCTCACGAGCTTTTGCCTCATCTTTTGGCAATTTCTTATATTTTTCTTTTTCGTCAGGTGGAATACCTAAGGCGTTCCAAGCCTCCAGATGTTTATTGTTCAATACAGCCTTTTCCTGCATATAGATATTGTAGCCGGATGCCGCGACGCCATCGTTACCTGATTTTTCCAACGAAACAAAATTCCTAATCTTCCTTTTTAGGCAAACATCAGTGACCAACCCCTGGTTGGTTTCGGGGTCAAGACGCGGCATATTGCCCGCATCCGGGTCGCCATTGGGGTTGCCATTGATGACATCGAAAAAGTACACAAACTCATAGCGGTTAGTGATGGCGGTCATTGTTCATCTCCTTCCTTGTCGTTGGTTTCGGATTTTTTGAATTGGTTGCGATTCTGGTGGTAGTAACCGATGGCGAAACGGCCCTGTGCTTCGATCCGCAAACTCTTGGGCATTCCGGTATTGAGCAGATCAACAACTTCACCGATTTGCTTTTCGAGCTTGATAGCCAACCCCGGCTTGTCCTTTCTGATCTTGCCAAGGTGGTGCCTCAAATTTCGCAACAGCACGGGGAAGATACTGGCTGGCGTGGCCGAGGCTGCGCCGTAATAGCGGTCGCCTATGGTGGCGTTGATATTGCCGCCCAGCGCTTCGCGTTGACTGTACTCCAACAGGGCAAACAAGCGCCCCAGCACATAGCCGGGGTCGCGATTTTCTATATCCAGGCTCACGGGTATCTCCTTGTCATGGTTTTGACTGTTACTCAGGCTCGCATCGCGCACCAGAATGGCTTTGCACAGGGCGACGCGCAACGGCGATATATCGCCATCGGCCCGCATTCGCATAATCAAATTGGCCAGCAGGCTGCGGGGATAGGGACTACCACCGAGAATGGCGCGGGCCAATTCCCCGGCCAATTGAGGTGCCACATCGTCCAGCTTTGGCTTGCTGCCTTCGCGATGGGGAACGGTTTCGCTGAGTAAGCGCCAGATGGCTGGCTCCTGCTTCCACGGCAATGGCTCAAGCGCCAAATCCTGAAAGTGTTCGGCCAATCGCCGGGCGAAGACGTCCAGGCTGGCGGTTTCCCAAAAACGAATCGACAGGCGAGAGGCGTTGGGGGCCAAACCGAGCACATATATCCTGCTGCTGTCTTCCAGGTTGGCATCCAGCTCCCGCAACGGCCTGCCCTTGGCCACCTGAGACAATACAGCGTGAAGTCGCTGGCTTTCCTGCTCATCTGTTGGCGGGTTTATCAGGGCACTTAGCAAAAATTCTCCCGCATCAGCTTGAACGGCGTTATCCGCCTCAGCCCACAACACCACCGTTGTATCCCCGATTTGCAGTCGGTGACGATTGCCCTCCTCCCGGCGCAGGAAATGATTGAGCACTGTGGTGTAGGCAAAAGTAGCTTTTCCCGATACTGGAGCGTTGGCACCCTGCTCCTTGCCATAGGAAGTGAACGCATTGAGGTTAAACGAGACAATTGAAGCTCCGACCTGCTGGGCGCCATTAACACCTTTGATTGCCGGATGGAGCACTGCGGCTGGCGCCATTTCCCCGGTGACCAGACAAGTCACCTCCCGGCCAGTTCCGCTCGCCACTTGACGTTGACGTATGGCAATGGCGGCAGGCCGTTCATGCAGAAATCGTTGTTCGCCGTCCATCTGAAATACCAAATTTGCATCCAGTGCTTCCTCAGGGATTTTCTCTCGCTGAACCAGATCTTCTGCATCCCAGGCTTCCAGAAAGGCAATCAGCGCACAGAGTCCGGCGTCATCGCTGCCTGAAAGCCATTCTTGGTGATAATTTTTGAATGCCTTGTGGGTCAACTTGGTTCGCACCATATCCTTGGTCTCCGTGCTTTTGGTCAGACCCAGTACATAGCTGGACTTGTCCCACAGGAAGCAAGGAGAAATATTTGAAGCACGCTTTGGTGGTTGCGGAACTTGGCGAATGGAAGGATGCGACTTTTTACCCGAGGTATCCATCAGGTTTTTTACCTGAAGCAACTCGCCTTCCTTGCTGAGCACCAAGGCATAGCTGATTTTTTCCTGACTGAATCCGTAGGGTGCGATATGGGCATCCCCCTGCTCCACCAATCGGTCATAGTAATCATTAAGCGCCGTGAGGATCATGCCTTCACCTCCTCGGAAAAGAACGGCGGCACCTCAATGACGCCCTCCACCATTCGCGCCCGGAAAAAATGGGGTTCTACACCGGCTGCAAAGTCAAAATCATGGAGCATCCAGCCCAAGTCCCTTTCACCGGACAGACTGGTATCCACAGGGGGATAGCCGTCCTCCTCGTACAACTCAAAATTGGCGGGAAATTCCCTGACGCCAAGGCAGGGCATATGGAAACACTGCCCCTTGCGCGCCCGACGATTGAAAATGTCCAGGTGCTTTCCTTCGGTTTCGCCAGCTTCCGCGCGGCCGGTCAGCTCAAAATGTGCCTCGATGATATAGGCCACATTCTTCAATACGGTGGCTGCCCGCTGTTGGCGATTGTTACTATCATCCACAAAGCTGACGACCCCGGCGGTGCTGCCTGCTTTCATCGCCTTTGTCACCGTACCCGCAGCCAGCTTGCTGCCCACCTCGTTGCGGCGGATGGACTCAAAGCGGATGGGGTTCAACACGGCAATGCGGTCAATGTGCCAACGAATGGCCGGTTTCCAATGGATGGCTTCGAGAATACCCCGCGCTGCAGATGGGGTGATCACATCGTAACTGACCCGCTCAACCTTCATTTCTGGCCGTGTGAAACAGGCGCGATCACCCCAGATTTTTAGCCTTATTCCGTATCCCATTTTGTCTCCTTTCTATCCATTTGGTTAGAGCACACCTGCTTCAGCAGTGATAAAGCCTGGATTATCCCAACTCAACCCACACGTTGGATCGTACAAGTTCTCCGCCATCAACTGCATAAACTGAAGGCCAAACCGTGCCTCGTTCACTGGCTGTACAGCACCGACTGCCCGCAGTGCCTTCAACCCCTGTTCAGGCACCTGCACCAGATAAGGCTGCAACTTGCGTGACACTCCTCCAACATACTCTGCGTAAGTCAACTGCTTCAGCAGTGCAGCAACTTCGTCAGGCTCCCCCTTCCGATGGTACGGCACGATGATCGGCATCATGTTGCTTTCGATCATCCGAAAGTGGCGGGCGATCTGTTCATAGGGAATACCTTCCCTGCCACCCTTCTCAATTTGTAGTAGCAGCTGATGGGCATCCAGCTGCTTGTCTTTCAGCCAGTAGACCTCCCGAAAGTAATCCCGAATGGCATCCAGCGACAACGGATTGGCAGCATGACGGCGAAAAATACCCTGGCAGGACTCGGCGTATTGCACCAGTTCGGGCGGAGTGCTCCAGTCGCTGGCAACGGTGAACACCCTGACATGGCTCGATTCCTTGGGTCGTTTGCCTTCCCGGTTGCAGCGCCCCGCCGCCTGGGCAATGGAGTCGAGGCCTGCATCGGCGCGGTACACCGCGGGGAAATCTACATCGACACCGGCCTCGATCAGCGATGTTGAAATCAACCGGCAAGGCTCACCATTGATCAAACGAGCTCTGATTTCCCGGAGTTTGTCACTGCGATGATTGGCGCACATCAAGGTTGTAAGGTGGTAGGTGCCCGGCGCGTGGCGCACGCTGTCGAACAGACTGCGGGCATGGCGACGGTTGTTGACGATGCACAGTATCTGGTGATGAGCCAGGATAGCATCGACCAACAGCTCATCTGTCAGTGGCCCAACATGCTCAACGGTAACGCGCTCCAGTTGTCTGTGAAGCTGGTCTGGCGTGGGCGCCAATTCCCGTACATCGTCAAGTCCACCCTCGAAGCCATCTTTTTCCAGCAGCGCCGGTTGGGTAGCGGTACAGAGCACCAAACTGGTTTGATAGTTGCGGGCCAGTTCATCGATGGCTGCTACACAGGGCCGTAACAGGTTAAGTGGCAAAGTCTGAGCTTCGTCGAGAATCACCACACTATTGGCAATGTTGTGAAGTTTACGGCAGCGAGATGAACGGTTGGCAAACAGGCTTTCAAAGAACTGCACCGCAGTAGTAACAACAATAGGCGCCTCCCAGTTTTCCGCGGCCTGTCGCAGCTTATCGCGGGAGTCTGGATCGCTATAGCGGGCCTTTTCATCAGAGAACGCGCTGTGATGTTCCAACACTGCCTGCTCGCCCAATGAACCCAGCGCCTCGCGGAACACCGCCGCGTTCTGCTCCACAATACTGGTGAACGGAATCACCAGAATGACCCGTCGCTGGCCATGGCGGATGGCGTGATCCAATGCGAATGCCAGAGAAGTTAGTGTTTTACCACCACCTGTCGGTACATTCAACGAGAACAAGCCCGGCGTTTTTTTGGCGCTTTCGCGAACATGGGCCAGTATCTGGGCGCGGATAGCATTCACCCCGGCTGTTGACTGAAATCTGGGCTGGGAAAGGTAGCCTTCGAGCTGGTCGCGCAATTCCTCCAACGAGGGAAACTGGTTGTCTCTTGGGGGTAGATTATCGATTTTTCTGTAAAACTCGTCGGTATCCAGAAAGTCGGCATCCACCAGAGAGGAATAAATCATGCGTCCCAACATCGAAAGCTGGAAGTTGGCGTACCCCTTCTTCTGTTTAAACAAAGGAAAGCCAGGTGAAAGTTTCAGCGCAATTTCGTCTTGCCAGACAGGGTCCAACTGCGTAACCGGAGATTGCCTCAGGCGCTCTGACAACGGAGTGATGGCTTGAGGTTTGTCGGAGGGCATACCATCAGCAAGGCCAGCATGGTGACCGGCGATGGCATAAGCCAGCAATGGCCACAATTGCGGGTATTTCTCCTTGGCGATTCTTGCACCCCAGGTTGCGTGGTCAACCTTGCGGTGGCTACCGCGCAATCTGGCTTGAAACTCTTCACAGTATTTACCCAGATCGTGCAGCAATCCAGCTATCTCGGCCAGATCAGCACTGTTGAAATGGCTGGCTTTTAGCGCTGCCAGGCCGCCTACTGCAGCAAGATGATTCTGAAGAGTTTGCCAGCCACTCTCATCCATGGAAGGTGCAGAATGTGCGTAAAAGTTTGACAACCTGTCCACGCTCAAAACAGTTCTGTGTTCCATAGAATCCTCTTCATTATACTTTTACACCCTTAGCTTGAGAGTGAGATAAGGCAACATTGATTGCCATCCACCTTCCCTGTTATGTTTTTCAAGCCCTGCTTTTTTGCCATGCACCGCAATCTACCACCTCTATGTGCCAAAACCCGTCATGGACATTTATCCAGTAGTTTGGCTCACAGTAGCGTTGTAAAGGCTTCCCTCATCCAGCCATAAAAATTGCGTTTGCGCTTATATTCTTCGTGGAATGCTTTTAACTGGCGCTGAAAATCGCCGTTATGCGCACCGGCTATTTGTTGCCCTTCAATAAAGGAGTTGATTGCGGCTTTATAGCCCTTGTTATCACCTTGATCGACTTGCACGCGGGCCACCCGGAAGATCAACGGCAGGACGCGATCAGGGAGGTGCTTGTTGGCCCTGGCAATATCCAGCAAAACATCAGTCGCAATAGGCCATTTTTCCGCGCACTCCAGCGCCTCTGCTGATCTGTTGTGGTGAAGATAAAGCTGGGCAAGGGTGTTGATGGCCTGCTGTTGGGAGTAGCGGTCCTTTTTTTGAACACCAATGCTCTTGTTGAGGATAGCAATGGCTTTTTGCGGGTTATCGGTTGTTGCTGGCTGCTCAGGCACCGCCTCGATGCTCAGGTAATGTTCCATAGTTGGATCGTTGCTAAAACGTCGCCATAGCGTATCGAGGATTGCACTGTAGTTTTTGTTGTATAACCAGATGGCGAGCTGACTGTTTTCGAGTGCGGTTTTGTAGTTGTAAGGTCGCTGGGTGGCGGCTTCGGCCCGTTTATGCCAGTAAAGGGTCTGATCAAGCTGGTTGTTTTCCAAACACAACATGGCCATGTTGAGGTAATCGTGAAAATCATTGGCTATCTTGGCGAGCAGTGTGATGACCCTGCTCTGATCGTTATCGGCTTTGGCCTGTTGTAACAACGGTCGCATCAGGTGCCTGTAATGACTTTCCCGCTTCCAATCGGGGCCAGTTAATGGTGGCAACTGCTCCCAGGCTTCACTGACTTTTGCCAAAAAATGTCGCTGGCCCTCTGCCCCCAGCACCGCCCCATAGCTTGCGGGTATTTCCGGATAAAAATTGTGCGCGGGGGCGTTGTAGCAGGCAAAAAGATAGTCCGCCAGTTGTTGCGGCGAAAGGCCTGATCTTGCCAGTGTGGCAATATGCAGGTCGCCCAGGGTTTGCAGCACCGGGTAGCGAAAGCCGCCGGAATCATCAATCGTTTCGAGGGCGCGGCTGATACGCTCCAGGGCGTAGTCGACGAGTTCAAGGGTTTTGGAAGCGGGTAGCTGTTCCAGTAAGGATTTGAGGTTATCAACAACAGCTTCCGTTGTCTGAAAATACTTTCGCACCTGGCTGTAGAGGTGATAGTGGCGGTTTAAGGGAATGGCGCCGGTGAGCTGCTTTTTGATGGCCTTGTCGTTCATTTTTCCTGCGGCCATTTCTGCCTGGATTTGCAAGGCTCTTTTTCGCGGGTGATCACCCTCCAGCAATTCCATGGCCAGCGCCACCAGTTGCTTCTTGTCCAGGGTCATCAGGTAATCCGGCAGGCGGTCCTTAGCTTTGGCTTTTTTGAGCTTGCTCTCCTGCGCGCTTTCTTCCATATAGGCCAGGGCCGCCGCCACGCAGTGCTTGCAAAAATCAATCCCGTCCGAGGCCGGGCAATCGCAACTGCCCTCGAAAATACTGGCGGTGTGCTTGAGCTTTGCCTGCCAGGTTTCCGTACCCTCCACCAGGGCAGTGATGGTATTGCCGCGCTTGCTGATTTCGCTGACGTGGCCGTTGCGGAAATAATCCAGGCCGCGCTGGTAGGCAGCGGGTCCGGCCAGTCTTTCAATAAGTTCGTTGTCGATAATTTTCATGGTTACAGATTCATTAGCGGTATTTCAGGGTTAGGGCATGATCCGGGTTCGCGAAGACACTCCTACAGCATCACCGTATCAAACACGAATTCTTTTCCCCACAAACATCCCCAGCCCATCTTGCAAACGGTTTTGCACGGTTTTTCTCAGTGCAACAGGCGACTCCACAAAGACGTGGGGAATATGGCGCAGGATATCCTGGACCAGCTCCCTGTCATCGGCATAGGGAATGGTGAGCAGGTAATCCTGCCCTTGCCATTCCCCCACCTGTTGCGGGTGCCATTGCTGGCAGGCGATTTCGCGGGCGATGGCGGGTAAAAAGCGCAGTTTTGCCTGGTGTTTGGGTTTGCCGGAAAAAATGCCGTAGCTGTTGGCGAAGTGTTCTTGCAGGATTTCCTTGGGAATGTTTTTTACCGGTTTTTTAAGAATCTCAGCGGCGTTGATTCTGGCAATGCTAAATGTGCGCAGTTCGTTGCGCAGATGACACCAGGCATCGAGGTACCAGTTTTCACGGTAGTGAACCAGGGTTTGCGGGCTGATGTCCCGGTGTGTGCGAGTGCCGTTGTAGCTGGTGTAGTGGATATGGATCTGGCGTTTTTTCAGCACTGCCTCGCTAACTTTATTGAACAGGACGCCGGGCAGTTGGCGGTGAGCGATAGGTAATACCTTGATGTGATCGGCAAAGGCGCTGGGGCTGATTTTGCGGGCCTTGAGAAGTTTGGTGATTTCTTTTTCGATAACGCCTATTTCGTCGTTGAGCAGACTATTGCCGAGGTTTTCGAGCAGATTGAGCAGCAAACTGAGGGATTGCAATTCATTGCCGGTAAGCCACAGGCCGGGCAGCTCGAAGCGGTTATCGGGATCGTCCACATAGTGCCAGCCGCGCAGGGACTTGTCGTACTCGATAGGCGCATCGATCAGTTGCATGTTTTCGATCAGGCGGTGGACATTGCGCTCGGTGCATTCCAGTTCATCAGCCAGCGTGCGTAGCGAAACTGGGTAGCGGCGGCTGCGCAGGATGCGGTGGAGTTTTTGGATGCGATCGAATTTGTCCATGATAGCGCTAGCGAGTCATGTTGCTGAGGGTAATATTGGCTTTGGCCAACGCTATCATGTTTTGCCCGCGACTGAACATAAGATCAGGCTGGGTGGCGGGATGGATTGGCTCGCCGGGATCAATATCCTGCTGAGGCTTAAAGGGGCCTTTTAACGCAATTCACGCGGCATCGAAAAACTGATGTTTTCAATGCGGCCTGTCATTTCGCGGGGATTGTCCACCCCCATCTCCTTGAGCCGCTCAATCACGGCAAGCACCAGCACTTCCGGGGCGGAGGCGCCAGCGGTGATGCCAACCCTCTGTTTGCCCTGCAGCCAGGCGGGCAGAATATTTTCCGGTCCGTCGATCAGGTGGGCGGCAGAGCCGCAGCGCTCGGCCAGTTCCTTCAGGCGATTGGAGTTGGAGCTGTTGGGGGAACCCACCACCAGCACCAGGTCGCACTCCAGTGCCAGTTGCTTGACGGCGTCCTGGCGATTCTGGGTGGCGTAGCAGATATCGTCCTTGCGCGGCCCCAGAATGGCAGGGAAACGCGCGCGCAGGGCATCAATCACCTGGGCGGTGTCATCCACCGACAGCGTGGTTTGCGTCACGTAGGAAAGGTGCTCGGGGTCTGCCACATCAATCAAGCCCACATCGGCAATATTTTCCACCAGGTGGATTTTGCCGCCGTTGGCAGGGTCGTACTGGCCCATGGTGCCTTCGACTTCCGGGTGCCCGGCGTGGCCGATCAGGATGCACTCGCGGCCTTCAGCGCTGTATTTGGCCACTTCGATATGGACTTTGGTGACCAGTGGACAGGTGGCGTCAAAGACCCGCAGGCCGCGCTTGTCAGCATCGCTGCGCACCGCCTGGGAGACACCGTGGGCGCTGAAAATAACGATTTTGTCGTCCGGCACTTCGTCCAGTTCATCGACAAATACGGCACCGCGTTCCTTGAGACTTTCCACCACAAAGCGGTTGTGCACCACTTCATGGCGCACGTAAATCGGCGCGCCAAAAATGTCCAGGGCGCGGTTGACGATGTCGATGGCGCGATCGACACCGGCGCAAAATCCGCGCGGATTGGCGAGGACTATTTCCATAAAGAACTCAGCTCCACCGGCAAAGGGTTCATCAGTGGGTTACCGCCGCTTCCACCGCCTCGATGGCGACGCGAAACACAATCTCGTGGCCGGCAAGAGGGTGATTGAAATCGACCGTGACGGTATCGCCGTCAATGGCGGCGATAACACCGGGCAGCTCGGCGCGGTTGGCATCGGCGAAGGACACCACCAGGCCGACCTCCAGCGCCAGGGCGGGATCAAAATCCTTGCGCGCCATGGTCTGGATATTGCTGGGATTGTGCTGGCCAAAACCGTGCTCGGGTTTCATATCAAAGCTGGCCTCGTCGCCCGCCTTGAGGCCAAACAGCGCCTGCTCGTAACCGGGCAGCAGGCTGCCATCGCCCACGTCGAAAACCGCTGGCGCGCGGTCGAAGTTGGAGTCGAGCACAGTGCCATCGGCCAGTGTCAGGGAAAAATGTAGTGTCACCCGGGTGCCGGGTCCTATCATCAGATCAGTCATGGGTCTGCTTGCTGGTTTCAGTAGAATTTGCACTGGCTTGCCTGCCACTGCCAAACAGGGAGTCGACAACCATCACCACCGCGCCAACACAGATGGCGGAGTCGGCAATATTGAAGGCGGGCCAGTAGTAGCCGCCATAGTGCAGCTGGATAAAATCCACCACATAGCCCAGCACCAGACGGTCCCACAGGTTGCCAATGGCGCCGCCCAGGATCAGTGTCAGAGCGAGCAACTGCCAGAAGAAGTGGCGCGGCAGACGCGCGATCCAGACCGCGATCACCGCACTGACCAGCGTCGAAATGCCGACAAAAAACCAGCGCTGCCAGCCCCCGGCATCGCTCAAAAAGCTGAAGGCAGCGCCGGTATTGTGCAGCAGGGTCCAGTTGAAAAACGACGTCACCTCGACGGGGTTGGCGTATTCCAGCAGCGCCGTGGCGACGGCCTTGCTGATCTGGTCCAGCACGATGATCAGCGCAGCCAACGCATACCAAAGCAGCACGTTGCGGACCGTGCCTGCGCGGGGATTGTCATTGCTCATCGTTTTTTTCAAAAGAGTGCTTTCCAAAAGAGTGCTTTCCACCTTGGTGCTTGCCATCTGCTACCTTTGTTGGGTTACGGCTGCGCCTAACCCAACCTACAGAGTATTTTCCATCGTTGTCCCGCGTCAGGCAAAGCGCCTGACTTCACCACGGCCATCCACATTGTCGGCGCAGCGGCCACACAACTCGGGGTGATCGGCATGGCTGCCCACGTCGGGGAGAAAATGCCAGCAGCGCACGCACTTGGGTTGTGCCGATGTCACCAGTCCCACGCGCAAACCCGCCAGCGGCGATTGCACGACTGAATCCGAAACCGCGCCATCCTGTTTCACGCTGGCGCTGGAGGTGATGGTGACAAAACGCAGTTCATTGCCAAGTTTGGCCAACACTCCTGCAATCTGCGGGTTGGCGTGCAGCGTGACTTCGGCCTGCAGTGAACCTTTGATGGCACCGGCACTGCGTTGTTCCTCGATTACCTTGTTGACCGCTTCCTTTACCTCGGCAATGGTGTGCCAGTCGCTCACGGAAATCGCGGCCTCGGCGGGTAGACGCGGCAGCGGATGCCATTCGGCAACAAACACGGTTTTTTCGCGGGAGCCGGGCATAAATTGCCAGATCTCATCGGCGGTAAAACTGAGGATCGGGGCGATCCAGCGCACAAAGGCTTCGGCCACATGATAAATGGCAGTTTGCGCCGAGCGCCGTGGCAGGCTGTCGGCGCCGCAGGTGTAGATGCGGTCCTTGATGATATCGAGGTAAAAACCGCCCAGCTCATTGACGCAGAAATTGTGCAGCTTCTGGTAAATCATATGGAAATTGTAGCTGTGGTACAGCTCGACAATCTCGTCCTGCAGGCGCGCGGCGCGGTCCATCACCCAGCGGTCGAGAGCGATCATATCGTCCAGCTCCACGCTGTGGGCGGCGGGATCAAAGCCATCGAGATTGGAAAGCAGGAAGCGCGCCGTGTTGCGGATACGGCGGTAGGAATCCGCCGTGCGCTTGAGGATTTCGTCGGACACGCTCATCTCGCCGCTGAAATCGGTGGCCGCCACCCACAGGCGCAGCACATCGGCGCCCAGCTCGTTCACCACTTTTTGCGGCGACACCACATT
The DNA here is from genome assembly GCA_000961645.1 of Gammaproteobacteria bacterium BRH_c0. Classification (GTDB taxonomy): domain Bacteria; phylum Pseudomonadota; class Gammaproteobacteria; order Pseudomonadales; family Porticoccaceae; genus NAT127. The sequence continues at coordinate 15,206 of LADM01000094.1, forward strand.
GCCCACGGATTTGGACATCTTGCGGCCCTGGGCGTCGACGGTGAAGCCGTGGGTCAGCACCGCCTTGTAGGGGGCGCTGCCATTGATGGCAATGGCCGTTTTGAGGGAAGACTGAAACCAGCCACGGTGCTGGTCGGAGCCTTCCAGATACAGATCGGCCGGGCATTGCAGGTCATCGCGGCGACCCAGCACAGAGAAGTGGGTAACGCCGGAGTCAAACCACACGTCGAGGGTGTCGATCACCTTGCTGTAACGGGGTGCGTCGGCACCGAGCAGTTCGGCGGGATCAAGGTCGAACCAGGCGTCCATTCCGCCCTGCTCTACGCGCTGGGCCACGGCTTCGATCAGGCGGTCAGTCTCAGGGTGCAGTTCGCCGCTGTCCTTATCGACAAACAGGGCAATGGGCACTCCCCAGGTGCGCTGGCGAGAGATACACCAGTCAGGGCTGTTGTTGAGCATGGATTCGATACGTGCCTGGCCCCAGCCCGGGTACCAGGTGACCTGTTTGACAGCGTCCTTCGCCTGGTCGAGCAGGCCATTGGCGGACATGCTGACAAACCACTGGGGGGTGGCGCGAAAAATCAGTGGCGTCTTGGTGCGCCAGCAGTGGGGGAAACTGTGGGTGATCTTGCTCAGGCCCAGCAATTTGCCCTTATCCTTCAGCACATCGATGACTTTTTCGTCCACCTTGTAGACGTGATCACCGGCAAACAGCGGCACGCTGTCGCGGTAGGTGCCGTGATCGTCGATATAGTTGAGGGTGCCGATGCCGTAGCGGCTCGCTACCACAAAGTCATCGGCGCCGTGGTCGGGTGCGGTGTGCACAGCCCCGGTACCCGCCTCGGTGGTGACGTGGTCACCCAGCAGCACCGGCACCTGGCGGTCGTAGAAGGGATGCTGCAATTGCAGGTGTTCCAGCGCCGCGCCCTTGCAGCGGGCCAGCACCTGATGTTGTTCGATGCCACACTGGGCCAGGGTGTCGGCCAGCAGGGCTTCGGCCAGAATCAGACGCTGCTCGCGGCCCTCCGCTGTGCACTGCACCACCACATAATCCAGTTCGGGATTGACCGACACCGCCTGGTTGGCGGGTAGTGTCCAGGGGGTGGTGGTCCAGATCAGCACCGCTATCTCGCCGCTGCCAGCAAGCGGGCCTGTCAGCGCTTCGAGGGCGGCAGGATCAACCACGGGGAAACTCACGTAGATGGAAAAGGATGTCTTGTCCTGGTATTCCACTTCCGCTTCCGCCAGGGCGGAGGCTCCCACCACGCTCCAGTACACCGGCTTGTAGCCCTTTACCAGATGGCCGTTGCCGATGATTTTGCCCAGCGCACGGATAATGTCGGCCTCGACCTTGGGGTCCATGGTCAGGTAGGGGTTGTCCCAGTCACCCACTACACCCAGGCGGATAAAGTCCTTTTTCTGCCCTTCAACCTGCTTGCGGGCGTAATCGCGGCAGTGCTGGCGGAAGGTTTTGAAGTCCACCTTGACCCCGGCCTTGCCGATTTTTTTCTCGACATTGTGCTCAATGGGCAGGCCGTGGCAGTCCCAGCCGGGCACATAGGGCGCGTCGTATCCGCTCAGCACGCGGGATTTGACGATGATGTCCTTGAGGATCTTGTTGACCGAATGACCGATATGAATATCGCCGTTGGCATAGGGAGGGCCGTCGTGGAGAATAAATTTTTCACGCCCCTGACGTGCCGCGCGCATGGCCTGGTACAAACCGGCCTGCTGCCAGTTTTCCAGCATCGCTGGCTCGCGCTGGGCCAGGTTGGCTTTCATGGCGAAAGGGGTGCTTGGCAGATTGAGGGTTGCCTTGTAATCCCGGGGCGTTGTGTCGGTCATTGTGATCTGAATAGTCCTCTGCAGTGTCTTGCGGACGCTTTCTCAAGCAGCCCTGTGGCGCGACGTCAAATAGCTCATGAGCCAGATATTAAAACATGCCGGGAAGGCATGGTTGTATGGGGTCAGTGCACACGCTCGGCAAAAAAGCGCCGGGCATTGTCGATATCTGCACGAATATTCACCAGCAACTCATCCACGTTGGCGAACTGCTTTTCATCGCGCATCCGTGCAATAAATTCCACCGTGATGCGTTTGCCATACAGGTCGCCCTCCCAGTCCAGCACATGGACTTCCAGAATCGGCTTGATCAGGTCACCCACTGTGGGCCTTACACCCACATTGGCCACCGCCGGCAAACGCTGGCCGTCCACCAGTACCTCCACCACAAACACACCCTTGAGGGGCGCGCGGAAGCGCTGCAAGTGCACATTGGCGGTGGGCACACCCAGGGTTCGCCCCAGGCGCTGGCCGTGCACTACCCGCCCGGAAATGCGGAACGGTTTGCCGAGCAGTGCCTGGGCGGCGAGAAAGTTGCCCACTTCCAGCTCTTCCCGCACCCAGGTGCTGCTGACGCGGCGACCTTCACGCACCACCGTGGCGGTATCGATCACTTCAAAACCGTGTTCCAGGCCCGCTGCCTTGAGCATCTGGCTGTCGCCCCTGCGGTCGCAACCAAAGCGGAAATCATCGCCCACTACCAGGCAGCGCACGCCGATCCCGTTAATCAGTACCTGGTCGACAAACTCACGCGCCGACAACTGGCGGAAACTGCGGTTGAATTGCAGGCAAAAAATACAGTCGATGTCCTCGGCATAAATGGCCTCAAGCTTTTCATGGAGCCGCATCAAGCGCGCCGGGGCCTGCTCCTGGGAGAAAAACTCCATGGGGTGCGGCTCAAAAATCATCGCCATCGAGGGCACGCCGTACTCGGCGGATTTCTGCCGCACCTGGGCCATGATCGCCTGGTGCCCCAAGTGGATGCCATCAAAGGTGCCAATGGTCGCCACCACCCCCTGATTGTCAGGGCGCAGATTGTGTAAACCGCGTATAAATCGATGCAACACGGAAATGGGCCACCGGGGGGTCGTTGAGCATACAGAAAGGGCGAGAGTATACAGCACCGGGGAGCGGCAATGTAGTGACTCCGAGCGGGGGCCTTATCAGCGAGCACCACGGTGCCGGGTTGCGCCATGCCTACCCGGCTTTTTTAACCTGCATGACGGGCACGGACCGGGCGCAAATCCCGCCAGCGCACACCGGCGGCCACCAGCACGCCAAAATACACGCCAGCGCCGGCGCTGCAAATCAATCCCAGCCACAGGGCACGCAGGGTAAAGGACCACGTCAGCCACTGGTCAAGGCGCGCCAACAACATCAACAGCACCGCCACCATCGCCAGATTGGCCAGGGCCAGCCGCCCCAGGAACAGCCCCCAGCCAGGGGCTGCACGGTATACCTTGTCGCGCCGCAGTCCGCGAAACAGCAAGTAACCGTTGACGTAAGCAGCCAGGGAGGTGGCCAGGGCCAGCCCCATATGGCCAACTTGCCAGTAGTGATGGAGGGGAATCACAAAGGCGATATTGAGCACCATATTTACCGCCATGGCGATAATGCCGATGCGCACCGGGGTGACCATGTTCTGGCGGGCAAAAAATCCCGGTGCCAGCACCTTGATCAGCATGAAGGCAATCAAGCCCAGGGCGTAGGCCCGCAGGCTGAGGGTGGACATGGCGATATCCCGGGCATCAATCTGGCTGCCATCGTAAAACAGGGTGGTGAGGATGGGTGGCGCCAGAATCACCAGGGCCAGGGTGGCGGGCACGGCCACCAGCAACACCATGCGCACCGCCCAGTCGAGGGTCGCGGCGAAAGTATCGGGATTGTCGGCGGCATGCTGGCGCGACAGGCTCGGCATGATCACCGTGCCCAGGGCCACGGCGAATACCCCGAGGGGCAGCTCTGACAGGCGATCCGAGTAATACAGCCAGGACACACTGCCGGTGGGCAGGAAGGAGGCTATCACCGTATCGAGCAGCAAATTGACCTGACTGACAGAGACACCAAAAATCGCCGGGGTCATCAGCTTGAGGATGCGCTTGACCCCGTCGTAGTGCCAGTCCAGCACCGGCCTCGGCATCAGTTTCAGCCCCATCAGAAACGGGATCTGGAACACCAGCTGCACCACCCCGGCCACCAGCACCCCCCACGACAGGGCATAGGCGGGCTCGGTAAACCAGGCGGCACCGGCCAGGGCAGCGCCGATCAGGCAGATGTTGAGCCACACCGGGGTAAAGGCCGGAATGGCGAAACGGTCGTAACTGTTGAGAATGCCTGCCGACAGCCCGGTCAGGGAGATCAACAGCAGGTACGGGAAAGTGATGCGGATCATGCTGGTAGCGGCGTCGAACTTGGCCGGATCGCTGGCAAAACCCGGGGCAAAGATCATGGTCACCACGGGCGCGCCCATCACCACCAGCACAGTCATCAAGATGAGCACCGAGCCCAGCGCGCCCGCTACCCGATCTACCAGCTCCTTCACCGCCGCATGACTGCCGCGCTGGCGATATTCCGACAGCACCGGCACAAAGGCCTGGGCAAAAGCACCTTCGGCAAACAGGCGGCGGAGGAAATTGGGGATTTTGAAGGCCACGAAGAACGCATCCGCCGCACCATCGGCGCCAATCACCCGCGCCATCACTACATCGCGAATCAGCCCCAGCACCCGCGACAGCATGGTCATGGTGCCCACCAGCGCGCTCGACCTCAGCAGGCTGGGCGGTGGCGGCGGTGTTGACTCGGTTGTTGCAGATGTGTGCTGGGTATCCAAGTTGGGCAGGCTCTGTTTTGATCAGCGCGCAGTTTACTCTGCCACGGTCTTGAGTTTCACGTTTCACGTTACACGTTGCACGCAAGCCGTGGGGCTGCGCCCCCCCGATGACTCTTTTTTAGTCGGCGCGGCACGGGCCTGAAGCGCTTTTACGTGAAACGTGTAACGTGAAACTCACAAACAGGCTGCCCCATTGAAATCTCCCCCGCCGCCCCCAGATAAACCCCACACAGTCAGATAAGGAACGACACATTGGAACAGTATCGGGGAACAACCATCCTCTCGGTGCGCCGCAACGGCAAGGTGGTGATCGGCGGCGACGGTCAGGTATCGCTGGGCAATACCGTCATGAAGGGCAATGCCCGCAAGGTGCGGCGCCTCTACAAGGACCAGGTGATTGCCGGTTTTGCTGGCGGCACGGCGGACGCTTTCACCCTCTTTGAACGCTTTGAAGCCAAGCTCGAACAACACCGCGGCCAGCTGGTGCGCGCCGCCGTGGAGCTGGCCAAGGACTGGCGCACCG
>LADM01000115.1 GCA_000961645.1 Gammaproteobacteria bacterium BRH_c0
TGAACTTGTAGGCGCCGTGGCTGGTGCCGATGGCGATGGCCAGGGCATCCACCTTGGTGGCATTGACAAAATCGGCGGCTTCATCAGGGTCGGTCAGCAACTGGCTGTGATCGAGGGTGCCCTCGGCGCCAACGCCATCCTCTTCACCGGCCTGGCCGGTTTCCAGTGAGCCCAGACAACCCAACTCGCCTTCCACCGATACACCGCAGGCGTGGGCCATGGCCACTGCCTGCCGGGTTACGGCGACGTTGTAGTCGTAATCGGCCGGGGTTTTGCCGTCTTCCTGGAGGGAGCCGTCCATCATCACCGACGAAAATCCCAGCTGGATCGAGCGCTGGCAAATGGCCGGGCTGGTGCCGTGATCCTGGTGCATCACCACCGGGATATGGGGGAATTCCTCAATCGCCGCCAGAATCAGGTGGCGCAAAAACGGCGCCCCGGCGTATTTGCGCGCCCCGGCGGAGGCCTGCACGATCACCGGCGAATCGGTCTCGTCCGCCGCCTCCATGATGGCGCGCATCTGCTCCAGGTTGTTGACGTTGAAAGCAGGCACGCCGTAGCCATATTCGGCGGCGTGGTCGAGGAGTTGTCTTAGGGAGATGAGGGCCATTGTTTTCAGTCCTTGGTTGGTGCGGCCTGGCTTCAGGCATCGCAGTCTTTAATGATGGGTCTGAAGTCTGAAGTCTGACGTCTGAAGTCTGAAGTCTGACGCAAAAGCGACACACCGCTCTGCTCAGGAGATCAGCACCCAATACCTCAGGCCGGAATCTTTAGCGTCCGACGTCAAGCTTCAGACGTCAGACTTCTCTCTTCAAGAATCGCTACAGCTGGCAGCACCTTGCCTTCCACATATTCGAGAAAGGCGCCGCCACCAGTGGATATGTAGGAGACTCTATCAGCGATGCCGTATTTGTCCACTGCCGCCAGGGTATCGCCGCCACCGGCAATGGAAAACGCCGCGCTGGAGGCCACGGCTTCGGCGACCACTTTGGTGCCGTCGCCGAACTGGTCGAATTCAAATACGCCTACCGGGCCGTTCCAGATGATAGTGCCAGCATTGACCAACATGGCGGCCAGCGCCTCGGCGCTGCGCGGGCCGATATCGAGGATCATGTCATCCTCGGCCACATCATCCACATTCTTCAGGGTGGCTTTGGCGGATTCAGCAAATTCCTTGGCCACTACGACATCCACCGGCAGGGGGATATGGGTGTTTTCCATCAGTTTTCTGGCGGCGGGAATCAGGTCGTGTTCACAGAGGGACTTGCCCACCGGCTTGCCCGCCGCGGCGAGGAAGGTATTGGCGATTCCGCCGCCGACAATCAGCTGGTCGACCTTGGCAGAGAGGGTTTCCAGCACTGTCAACTTGGTGGACACCTTGGAGCCGCCCACAATCGCCACCAGCGGGCGTTGCGGCATGGCCAGGGCTTTTTCCAGCGCTTCCAGCTCTGCCGCCAGCAGCGGTCCGGCGCAGGCCACGGGGGCAAATTTTGCCACGCCGTGGGTCGAGGCTTCGGCGCGGTGGGCGGTGCCGAAGGCGTCCATCACGAAGATATCGCACAGGCTGGCGTAGGCCTGGGCCAGTTCGTCGCTGTTTTTCTTCTCACCGGGGTTGAAGCGCACGTTTTCCAGCAGGGCGATATCGCCATCCGCCAGCTCAACGCCATTGCGCCAGTCGCTGACCAGGGTGACCGGACGATTCAGCAGGCCGGACAGGTGATCGGCCACCGGCCTGAGTGACGAGGCCGCATCAAATTCGCCCTCCACCGGGCGACCCAGGTGAGACATCAAAATTACCTTGGCACCGCCATCGACCGCCATGCGGATGCTGGGAAGGGCGGCGCGGATGCGGGCATCGCTGGTGATAAGACCGTCTTTTACCGGTACGTTGAGGTCTTCGCGAATCAACAGGCGCTTGCCGCGCAAATCCAGGTTTTGCATTCGTTTTACATTCAATGACATGACTGCTCCGCAGTATTTCAGTTGTCGAGGGCGGCGATTTTTCCCTGCCAATCCAGCAGCACATCGATCATGCGATTGGCGTAGCCCCACTCGTTGTCGAACCAGATCAGCACTTTCACCAGCCGCCCGCCCGCCACCCTGGTCTGGCTGGCATCGACGATGCCCGAGCGCGGGTCGTGGTTGAAATCGCAGGACGCCAGCGGTTCTTCGGTATAGCCGAGAATTCCCGCCAGCTCGCCCTCAGCGGCATTTTGCAGCAGGCGGTTGACCTCGGCCACGCTGGTATCGCGCCCGAGGGTGACCGACAGGTCAATGGCGGACACGTTCTGCGTTGGCACCCGCAGGGCCTGGGCTTCGATCCTGCCCGCCAGCGCGGGCAGCACCCGGTCGATGCCGCGCGCCAGCCTGGTGTCCACCGGAATCATGGAGTGGATGGCCGAGCGGGTTTTGCGCAGATCGGTGTGATGGTAGGAGTCCAGCAGCGGCTGATCGTTCATTGCCGAGTGGATGGTGGTGATCACCCCCGCTTCAACGCCGAAGTGGCGCTGCAGGCAGTCCAGCACTGGCACCACACAGTTGGTGGTGCAGGAGGCGGCAGACACAATGCGATGCTCACCCTGCAACAACTGCTGGTTGATGCCGTAGATGATGGTGACATCCACATCGCCCTGGGCGGGCTGGGAAAACAGCACCCGGCGGGCGCCGCCGTCCAGATGTTTTTGCGCCAGGGCGCGCTCGTCGAAGGTGCCAGTGCATTCCAGCACCACATCAATGCCCTGCCACTGCAGCTGGTCCAGCTCCTCGATATGGGTCACGGCGATGGTTTTGCCGTTCACTTCCAGGTCGTTGCCCGCCACCACAACGGCGCCGGGAAAGCGCCCGTGGGTGGAATCGTAACGGGTCAGATAGCGGATGGTTTCGAGATCGGCCAGCTCGTTGATCGCCACCACGTTGAGGCGCGACGCCAGGCCGCGCTCGTGGATCGCGCGGAACACGCAGCGACCCACCCGACCAAAGCCATTAATGGCAAGGCGCAACATCAGGGCAGCAACGCCTCAACCCGCGCCAGCAGGTTTTCCTCGGTAATGCCGAAATGCTTGAACAGATCCTTGGCGGGGGCGGACGCGCCAAAAGTGGTCATGCCCACCACATCGCCGTCGAGGCCGACATATTTGCGCCAGAAATCCACATGGGCCGCCTCCACCGCCACCCGCGTTCGCACAGAAGGGGGCAGTACGCTATCGCGGTAGGCGCGGTCCTGGGCATCGAAAATTTCGGTGGCGGGCATGGATACCACTCGCACCCGGCGCCCGGCGGCGCTGAGTTTTTCTGCCGCGCCCATGGCCAGGGCCACCTCGGAGCCGGTGGCGATCAGGATGGCCTCGGGCTCACCGGCGCAATCGCGGAGGATATAGCCGCCGCGGGCAATGGCTGCTACCTGCTGCTCGTTGCGCGCCTGGTGGGGCAGGTTCTGACGCGAAAAGATCAGCGCCGATGGCCCGTCGCGGCGCTCGATGGCGGCTTTCCAGGCAACGGCGGATTCCACCGCGTCACAGGGCCGCCAGGTATTCATGTTGGGTGTGGTGCGCAGGCCGGTGAGGTGTTCCACCGGCTGGTGGGTGGGGCCGTCTTCACCGAGGCCAATGGAATCGTGGGTAAAGACAAAAATGCTCTGCTGCTTCATCAGCGCCGCCATGCGCACGGCGTTGCGGCAGTAGTCGACAAACACCAGGAAGGTAGCGCCGTAGTTGATAAAGCCGCCGTGCAGGGCGATGCCATTCATGATGGCGGCCATGGCGAATTCGCGCACGCCGTAGTGCAGGTAGTTGCCGGAGGCATCTTCGGCACTGACGCTTTTAGAACCCTTCCAGATGGTGAGGTTGGAACCGGCCAGGTCGGCGGAGCCGCCGATCAGTTCCGGCAGCAGCGGGCCGTAGGCGTCGAGGCAATTCTGCGAGGCCTTGCGGCTGGCGATGGTGTCGCCCTTTTCCTGGCAGGCGCGGATATAGGCATCGGCATCGGCGGCAAAGTTGGCGGGCAGCTCGCCGCTGAGGCGCCTGATCAACTCAACCGATTCCTGCGGATGGGCGGTGCTGTAGGCTTCCAGCTTTTGCTGCCAGGTGCGCTCGGCGGTTTTGCCCTTCTCCACACTGTTCCAGCCGTTGCGAATATCCTCCGGGACTTCAAAGGGTGCATGGCTCCAGCCCAGGGCGGCGCGGGTGGCGGTGATTTCGTCAGCCCCCAGCGGCGCGCCGTGGCAGTCTTCCTTGCCCTGTTTGTTGGGCGAGCCAAAGCCGATCACGGTTTTGCAGCAGATCAGGGTGGGCTTGCCGGTTTCGGCCTGGGCCTGCTCGATAGCGGCTTTGACCGCAGCGGCATCGTGGCCATCCACCGCCGGTATCACCTGCCAGCCGTAGGATTCAAAGCGCTTGGGGGTGTCGTCGGTAAACCAGCCCTCAACTTCACCGTCGATGGAAATGCCGTTGTCATCGTAGAAGGCGATCAGCTTGCCCAGGCCGAGGGTGCCCGCCAGGGAGCAGGCCTCGTGGGAGATACCTTCCATCAGACAGCCGTCTCCCAGAAACACCCAGGTGTGGTGGTCGACGATGTCGTGGCCGGGCTTGTTGAACTGGGCGGCCAGCACCTTCTCGGCAATCGCCATGCCCACCGCGTTGGTGAGGCCCTGGCCGAGAGGGCCGGTGGTGGTTTCCGTGCCTGGTGCTTCGCCAAATTCCGGGTGACCGGCGGTTTTGGAATGCAGTTGGCGGAAGTTTTTCAGCTCTTCAATAGACAGATCGTAACCGCTCAGATGCAGCAGGGAGTAGAGCAGCATTGAGCCGTGGCCGTTGGACAGCACAAAGCGGTCGCGATTGGGCCAGTGGGGATTGGCGGGGTTGTGGCTCAGAAAGTCATTCCACAGCACTTCGGCGATATCCGCCATACCCATGGGCGCACCCGGGTGGCCGCTGTTGGCTTGCTGGACGGCGTCCATACTGAGGGCACGGATGGCGTTGGCGAGGTCGCGGCGGGTTGGCATGGGGTAACGCTCCAGGGGAAGGGGGTGAAAAGGTCGTCATTTTCCCCTACCGGGGCGGTGAGGTAAATAGCCGCTTGAGTTTCACGTCACACGTTGCACGTTGCACGCGGGTGCCAATGGCGACAATTTAGCCCTGACATGGCAGCGAGATATAGATAGTTACAGTGTCTCTCAGCAACCCCGGCATTTACGTGAAACGTGCAGCGTGTGACGTGAAACTCACTCTCCCAACGCATACCTCATCACATAATAAATATAGCTTTGCTCCTGCACGCCGCGGATCAGGTGTGACCAGGGGTCAGCGCGTGACTGGATTGCGACCAATGCAAGACACTGCCTACAGCAAGGGATACGCAATGTTCGCCACTACCTGAGGCTTTAGCCACAACTTGCACAAGCACCTGTACCTGCTGGAATCCGGACTCTCGGACCAGTATTATGATGCCTGACCGCACAGGACTGTCGCCAGCGCCCCCGTCCAAGGTCGATTTGGCTGTTGCAAGGAGTTCCAGATGTACAGGATGTGCGCTCTGCCTGAATCAACAATCATGGTCCGTCCAGCAATTACCCTCGCTGCTTTTCACTGAACTGAGTGACGGATAACACCATGAATAACGACATTATCAACGGCGTCAATATCGGCGATGCCATCAACGACCTTCAAATCATCCCTGAATCCAATGTGTTTAGCGGCCAGGGCCGCATCACAGGTTCCACCGGCTTTGGCGCGGACTTCACCGACTGGTTTGTCTATATCCCCGAGCGGGATGGCACCCTGACCCTGTATCTCCACGGTCTCAGCGCCGATCTGGACCTCGTTGTCTACGACAACACCAGCACAGAACTCGATTATTCTGCGAACGAAGGTACTCAGCCCGACCGCATCGTGCTGGCGGTGGCAGGGAACACGCCCTACCTGATCAATGTGACAGCCTTTAGTAACGGCTCCAACTACTTGCTCAATGCGGACTTTGTCGGAGGTTCACCGCCCTCGGGCTCGGAAGGGCGGAAGGACTCCGTCAATGGTATGGGTATCGGTGATGCCCCCGCCCGCTGGGAACTTGCCCATCACATTACCCTGAACAATCTCGGTGACGCCTGGGTGACGGGGTCCACCGGATTCCACACTGATTCCCGTGACTGGTACAGCTTCGAGGCCACCGAATCCGGCATAGCCACCTTCCAGCTGACTGACCTTGGCGACGATCTCGATCTGTTCCTGTACGACCCGTATGGCAATCTTGTCTCGTTCTCAGTCAACGAGGGCGCAGCCGACGACCGGATCACCTATGAGGTAGTTGCCGGCCAACGCTACCATCTGGAGGTTGACAGTTACCTGCAGGGCTCCAATTACAGCCTCGCCATCGATTTACCGAAAATTGCCGATGCCCAGGTTGGCCTGGAAACCATCAATGGACGCGCCCCCGCCGATGCGGGGGAAACCTTGGCGACGGCTATCCATGCAGGCTGGAACATGGCCAGCGCCGCCGTCATTGTCGGCGGAACGGGGCTTGGCGCCGATACGACGGACTGGTTTACCTTTGTTGCCCCCGCCAATGGCCGCGTTGACCTGCGCTTCAGCGGCGCTACGGATACGCTGACTTTCAATGCCTACGACGGAACCGCGGCCCCCCTTTCGCTCACTCTGGAGGAAGGGGCTGACTACCGCGAATACGGATTCGATGTCAGGGCCGGGCAAACCTACTACTTCCAGCTTGGCTCCCTCGACGGAGAGCAAAGTTATATCGTCAACATGCAGCTGCCCCAGGCCGAACAGGCGGCATTGATCCCGCAGCCCGGCTACGGACAGGGCATCAATACCACAGGAGAGTTCCACAACTTCCGTGCCTTTGCCCTGCTTAAAAACGACGGATCGGTTGTCTCCTGGGGCGATGGCACCTATGGCGGCAGCTCATATCCAGTGTCAAGCGATCTGACAAGCGGCGTGGTCAAGGTTTTCTCCAGTGACAACGGCTTTGCTGCGCTCAAATCCGATGGCACGGTGGTGACCTGGGGGGCATTCTCCTATCCAGGGGGATATGCCGACATCAGCGAACAGATTGGCGGGGATGTGGTGCGTATCTTTTCCAACTACTTTTCCTTTGCCGGCCTCAGGGCCGACGGGTCGGTTGTCACTTGGGGGAATGAGATGTTCGGAGGGTTCAGCAGCCATATCGCTGACCAGCTGGCATGGGGCGTACGGGAAATTTACGCCACCACTAGCTCCTTCGCTGCACTCAAACAGAACGGTTCAGTGGTTACCTGGGGAGATTACTGGTCTGGAGGAGATAGCAGTGCCGTAGCAGACCAGCTTACGGAGGGGGTCGTTTCCATCATCGCCGGGGCCTCGGCCTTTACCGCCCTGAAGACCGACGGCTCTGTGGTGGTGTGGGGCAGTGAGTACCAGGGTGCGAATATCAATCTCGTCGCCGATCAACTTGAATCAGGCGTAGTTGAGATCATTACCACAGGTGAAGCCTTTGCCGCCATCAAAGAGGACGGTTCTGTGGTCAGTTGGGGGAGCTTCGGTTCCTTTCTCACAGCACCCGAGATCGATTGGGCAATGAGGGGTGGTGTGAAGGAGGTTGTGGGCAGCGCTGAGGCTTTTGCCGCCTTGCTGCACGATGGATCTGTTGTTGTCTGGGGCAGTCTTTTCTATGCCTACCAGGCAGACCAGCTGGCAACGGAACTGGCCGGCGGCGTCGTGGAAATCGTCGCCAACAGTTACGCCTTTGCTGCGCTGAAATCCGACGGATCGGTGGTGACCTGGGGTCAGTCGGATTATGGCGGGGACAGCACCGCCGTCGCGGGGCAACTGACTGGCGGCGTGGAAAGAATAATCACGGCTCCGCGGGGTTTCGTGGCCCTGACGTCAGATGGGGCTGCTGTCGTCTGGGGCAACGGCCTGGAAGAGGAGACCAGCCTCGTCGCAGCACAACTCGCGTCGGGGGTCATCGATGTGTTGCCAGCCAACGGCATCTTCGCCGCCTTGAAAGCCGATGGTTCTGTGGTGACCTGGGGACGCTTCCAGGGCGACAGGGGCCCCGACCAGGTGGCCGATGACCTTGCCTCCGGAGTCGTCAAGCTCGTCACCAACGGCTACGCTTTTGCCGCCATCAAGGACGACGGCTCGGTGGTGGTGTGGGGTGAAAATAGCTGGGGCGGGCAGGCCTACGAGGCGGCGGAGCAGCTGACATCCGGCGCACTGGAAGTGAATAGCATTTACTCCAACAACTACTATCGTCAGGGCTCGGATGGTGACGACCTGATTATCGGCTATGGCGGCGCCAACATCATTCACGCCCACGGCGGTAACGACAGGATATATGGCGGTCCACTGGATGACTTTATTGATGGGGGTGCAGGTGATCGCGATACTTTGCTGGCCTTCCACCTTCCCAGCCAGTATGTATATCAGGATGGCGTACTCTCCGGCGCCGAAGGCATTGATCAACTGGTAAGCATCGAATTCATCGGTTTTGGATTCAACTATAACGACGAGCGCTTTGCGGTGTTGGTGCGGCCAGAAGATCTGGTTGAAACAGCGGGTCCAGGCTCGTCCAACGTCACCCGTATCCTGGAGGGTATCTGTGACCTTTATATTGCCTATTTTGATCGAGCGCCTGAGCCCGAGGGCCTGCTTTATTGGTTCAAGAACATTTACGAAGGCGGTGCAGGGCTTGATGATCTGTCGCGTTCTTTTGCTGACCAGATCGAGTACCGCCAGACCTATCCTGAGGGCCTCAACAACCGTGAGTTTGTAGAAGCCATTTACGAAAACCTGTTTGATCGCGAGCCCGATCAGACGGGCTGGGATTATTGGATAAACGATCTGGACCAGGGATTAATGGCCCGTGAGACCTTTATCTTCAGTGTAATAGAAGGCGCCTATGCAACCTCCGGCAGTGCTGACGACCGACAACTACTTAACCACAAACACAATGCCAGTCTTTACTATGTGGAACAGCTGTCGTTGCATCCAGAAGAGTTGTTCGATGCCGGTATTTCCGCAATCCTGAACAATGTGACCTGGGAGGCTGACAGCGTGTCTATTGCCAAGGAAATCGTTGACCAGGCTATGCAAACTCCACAGACCATCACGGACATCGTGCAGGATCCCGTGTTTTGGTCCGGTTTCTGGGGTGTTTGAGCCGCGCCCGAATTCGCAGTTGATTGTGGTGCTCGGTCAGAGCCAAGGCCTTGTCGGCAGAGGTTCCGAGACGAGCAATAGTTTGGCAGCGAGTCTTCGGAGGTTGCTCAGATGGTCATTCGCGCGGCACATCGGCATGACTTACCAGCATGGTCTGTGATGAGGACAGCACTGTGGCCCAATACAGGGGATGGCCACCTGGCTGAGTTGCGGGCGTATTTTGCCGGCGCTTCCACGGATATTGTCGAAGCGTTTGTCGTCGAGATTGGGCAGGGACGGCTGGCGGGCGTTCTGGAAATGAATATCCGCAATTTTGCCGAGGGCAGCCGCTCACCCCAGCGGCTCTATGTGGAGGGATGGTTTATTTGTGAGGCCTACCGAGGCATGGGCCTGGGGAAGGCGCTGATAGCCAGGGCGAAGCAGTGGGCAATCGAGCGCGGTTACCACGAGCTGGCCAGCGATACGGAGGTGGACAACACCCACAGCATCGCCCTTCACAAAGCCCTTGGGTTTCGCGAGACAGAGCGGATCGTCTGTTTTCTCAAGAATCTGGCACCAAGCAGCTGACGTCAGCGCCAGCCACGCTCGCGCCCTACTGCTCCTGCTCCTCCACTTCCAACGCATACCTCATCACATGGTAAATATAGTTCTGCTCCTGCACTCCCCGAATCAGGTGCGCCCAGGGGCCGATGGCGTAGATGGCTACGTCCTCACCGCCGTGGGTTTCCGAGTAGTGTGGCACCAGGCTTTCCTGGTAGAAGTTCCTGTCGGTGGTATCGATATCGCTGAGGTCGGCGCGGCCCGGCTTGCCGCCTTCCTTTTCACGCCGGGCGATGCTGTCGTGCTGGGCGTGGCCGGGGCCGTTGGCGTAGCCCAGCGTGGTGTAGGGCAGGCCATCCAGCGCCGGGTAGGGTTTGTTGTCGGGTTTGCCGTACTCGTCGTTGCTCACCACCTTGCCGAGGATAGGGTTGCCGCGGGTCGGGTAACCGGCCATGGTCAGTACATGGCTGTGGTCGGCAGTGACGATAATCAGCGTGTCGTCGAGATTGACCTTGTCGAGAGCCACCTGCACCGCCTGGGCAAAGGCCTGGCCATCGCTGAGGGCGCGGTAGGCGTTGCCTGCGTGGTGGGCGTGGTCGATGCGGCCTCCCTCAACCATCAAAAAATAGCCCTTATTGTTGCGGGCCAAACTGTCGATAGCGAGGCCGGTCATGGCGGAGAGGGAGGGTTCATCGGCCTCCAGCTCCTGCCGGTCGGCCTCGAAATGCATGTGGGATGGCTCGAACAGGGCGAATATTCTGCCCACCGAGGGCACATCCAGGGCATCAAACTGGGCCTGATTCCAGATATAGGCACCGTCGGGGTTGCGGGCCTGCCACTCAGCAATCAGGTCGCGGCCATCGCTGCGCTTGCCCTTTTGTTGGGGATACTCCGGGTCTGCAACGGATAGCGGCTGAAAGTGCCGCCTGCCGCCACCCATGATCACATCAATGCCGCCGCCGTGCTTGAACTCCACCAGCTGGCGGGCAATATCGGCGCACTCAGTGCGCATAGCGGCGGGCACCAGGCTGTCATCTTCCCAGTCGCGGTGCGGAGTGTGGGCGTAGGTGGCGGCGGGTGTGGCGTGGGTGATGCGGGTGGTGGTGACGATGCCGGTGGCCAGACCGCGATCGGCAACCTGCTCAAGCAGGGTGGGCAGCGCGCTCTTGTCGCTGCCACGGCAAACGCCCGGGGTTGCTTCCGGCCCAATGGAGATTACCCCATCGCTGGTTTTGACCCCCGTCATCATGGCGCTCATGGTGCCGGCAGAATCCGGCACCTGCTGATTGGTGTTGTAGGTTTTCGACAGGGCCACATGGGGGAAGCGCTCATAGCTGAGTACGTTTTCCTCGCCTGGCTCGCCCCGCGACTGGCCATCAAAAATGCGGGTGGCGGTGACCGTGGCGACACCATTGCCATCCCCTACAAAGAGGATCACATTTTTGGCCCTGTTGGTGTTGGGTTGCGCCGCCAGGGCGGCATTGAGTGCAGCGCGGCCCTGATCGCGCCAGTATTGCGAGGTTTCAGTCGCAGGCTGGCCCGTGACGTTGCCCGCAGATTCGGCCCACAGTGTTGGCCCGGTCATCAGCAGGGCTCCGGCCAGGGAAAGCATTCCAGGTGACATGGTCTTCATTGTCGACACGCTGTTGATTATGAATTGGCAATGTTAGCCGCGGCGGATGTCATTCCGGTGACCACCCTCACAGATCCCCGTAAAACTGGCTGAACACCACTGTCAGCACCACCACGCACATCAGATTGAGGCAGAATCCAGCCCGGATCATGGTCTTCTGGGGCACCAGGCCGGTGCCGTGCACCAGGGCATTGGGGGGCGTGGCCACCGGCAGCATAAAGGCACAGGAGGCGGCGATACCAATGGCCAGGGCCGCCTGAGTGGGGTTGAGCAGATCACCGGGCAGGGCGACAAATACCGGCACCAGTAGCGCGGTGGTAGCGGTATTGCTGGTGATTTCAGTCAAAAATACCACAAACGCCACCAGCGCCAGCATCACAAATACCATCCCCCAGCCCTCGATCATGGCGGCCAGGCCGAGGCCGAGAAACTCGCTGGCGCCGCTGCTTTTGAGTATGGCGCTCAGGGTCAGACCGCCGCCGAACAGCAACAACACACCCCAGTCCGAGGACTTTTCAATATCGCGCCACTCCACCACCCCGCTGACACCCAGCAGCACAATGGCGGCGATGGCAACCCAGGTATCCATATCGCCACCGATATCCAGCCACTGCGCCAGGGGCTGTCCCAGCAACCAGCCGCTCACCGTGAGGACAAAAATCCCCAGCAGCACCCGGCTCTGGCCAGTCCAGGTAAAGCTGTTGCTTTTGATAGCGACCAGGCCATCCTCAAAATCGGGGCGCAACACCAGGAACAGCACCAGCAACATCAGGGGCCACAGCACAATCACCAGGGGCACACCGATATACAGCCATTCGACAAAGGTAATGCCCAGCTCGGCGGCCACAATGGCGTTGGGGGGCGTGCCGATAATGGTGCCCATTCCGCCGATATTGGCGGAGTAGGCAATCGCCAGCAGGCTGAAGGCCCGGGTTTTAAGCGGCAGATCCTTCTGGCTCAGCAAGCCGATGATCAGCGGCAGCATCACCGCCGTCACCGCCGTATTGCTGATCCACATGGATAACAGCGCCGTGGCGCAGGCAAGCACCACGATGCCGTAATCGAGACGGCCACGGGTCAGGCGCAGGATGGCCTCCGCCAGCCATTTATCCAGCCCCTGCACATGCATGGCGGCGGCAAGGGCAAAACCGCCGAGGAACAGGAAGATGATCGGGTGGGCGAAATTGACCAGCGCTGCCTTCACATCGAGCAGGCCAAGGGCCACCGCCAGCACCGGAATCAGCAGGGCGGTAATGGTGATGTGGAAGGTTTCCGAGATCCACAGATAGGCGATGACCCACAAGAGGGCCAGCGCGGTCAGCACCTGCCCCGATGCGTCCACCCAGCCCAGAATCGCTGCCACTCCGGCGGCAATTACCGCCCCGCTAACCAGGCGCTTGTCCATTGTTGCTTCCTTATTATGTTGGCTTTTTGTTGTTCATCTGCGGTACATGCCCGGCAACCTGGCTGGCGAGCATAGGTACAAAGTCTGGCAGTCTATCATTGCCACCACAGCAGCTGTGAAGCACCAAACCTTATATCAATTTATTTTGATATAGAGAAAACCCGTGTTAGCATGGCCGCCATGACACACTCCCTCAGCGCCAGAACCCTGGCGGACAACGGCGCCATCCACGATGCCGATGCCTTCAATCACCTGGCCACCCTGATGAAGGCGGCGGGTGACCCGTTGCGCCTGGAAATCCTGCGGGTGTTGCGCAACAACGCCTTCGCCGCGCTGGAGCTGAGCGATATCTTCGCCATGCGCCAGAACGCCATGAGCCACCATCTCAAACTGCTGGCCCGCGCCGGCCTGGTGAGCTCTCGCCGCGAAGGCACCCATATCTTTTACCGCCGCAGTACCCAGCACAGCAGCCACGATGGCCTGCGCGAGCAAATCCTCAACGCTGTGGACAGCTGCCCCCTCGGGGACGAAATTGTCGAGCGCATCCACCGTATTGAAGAGGAGCGCACCGCCACATCGCGGGAATTCTTCCGCGCCAATGCCGACAAATTCCGCGCCCAGCAGGATCTGATTGCCGGTTATCCGCAGTACGGCGAAGCCGTGGTGGCGGCGCTCGACAAGTTGCCCGCCAGGGGCACGGTGCTGGAAGTGGGTCCGGGGGAAGGCGAATTGCTGGCCGACCTGTGCCAGCGCTTTGAGCGCGTAATCGCCCTCGACAACTCGGCAGAAATGCTTGACCGGGCGCGGGGTTTTGCCAACGCCCGCCAGCTGGCAGGCATCGACTTTATCCACGGTGATACCGCTGCCGCTGTGTCCACCGGGCTGGCCAGCGACGCCATCACCCTCAATATGGTGCTGCATCACACCCCTTCGCCCGCGTCAGTGATTGCCGATCTCGCCAAAGTATTGAAACCCGGCGGCGTGCTGCTGGTCACCGAACTGTGCCAGCACGACCAGGACTGGGCCAGAAGCGCCTGTGGCGACCTGTGGCTGGGCTTTGACGCCGAGGAACTCAGCCAGTGGGCGCGCGCCGCCGGGCTGACAGATGGCGGCTGTGAATTTATGCCCCTCAAAAACGGTTTTCGCGTACAACTTCGTCAATTCATACAAGCCTTTCCTAAAACAACAGTCCCACGCAGGGAATCACTCCAGGGAGTTTGAACCTTATGAGCCACTACAGCATTTTTACCTCTGAATCCGTCTCCGAGGGCCACCCCGACAAGATGGCCGACCAGATCTCCGACGCGGTGCTCGACGCCATCATCGCCCGCGACAAGCGCTCCCGGGTGGCGGTGGAGACCATGGTGAAAACCGGCATGGCCATTGTCGCCGGGGAGGTCAAAACCGATTGCTACGTGGACCTGGAAGACATCATCCGCGAAGTCATCACCGGCATCGGCTACGACAGCTCTGCGGTGGGTTTCGATGGCGCTTCCTGCGCGGTGATCAACGCCATCGGCAAGCAGTCCGGCGACATCAACCAGGGAGTCGACCGCGCCAACCCCGAGGAACAGGGCGCCGGTGACCAGGGCCTGATGTTCGGCTACGCCACCAACGAAACCGACGTGCTGATGCCCGCCCCCCTCTACTACTCACACCGACTGGTGGAGCGTCAGGCCCATCTGCGCAAACACAATGTGCTGCCCTGGCTGCGCCCCGACGCCAAGAGCCAGGTCACCCTGCGCTACGAGAACGGCAAGCCGGTGGCGGTGGATGCCGTGGTGCTGTCCACTCAGCACGCCGAAGACATCAGCCTCAAGGATCTGCAGGAAGCGGTGATGGAGGAAATCATCCAGCACGTGTTGCCCGCCGAGTGGCTGCACAAGGACACCCGTTACCACATCAACCCCACCGGCAAGTTTGTGATCGGCGGACCGATGGGTGACTGCGGTCTGACCGGGCGCAAGATCATCGTCGACACCTACGGCGGCATGGCTCACCACGGCGGCGGCGCCTTCTCCGGCAAGGATCCGTCGAAAGTGGACCGCTCCGCCGCCTACGCGGGTCGCTACGTGGCCAAGAATATCGTCGCCGCCGGTCTTGCCGACAAGTGCGAAATCCAGGTGTCCTACGCCATCGGCGTGGCGCAACCCACCTCGATTTCCATCAACACCTTCGGCACCAGCCAGGTGTCGGACGAAAAACTGGTGGCCGCCATCCGCGAAGTGTTCGACCTGCGCCCCTACGCCATCACCTCCATGCTCGACCTGCTGCACCCCGTCTACCAGCCCACCGCCAGCTACGGCCACTTTGGCCGCGAACCCTACCAGCACACCTACCGCTGGAAGGAAAACGGCGACTGGAAAGAGGAGACGGCGACGGCGTTTAGCTGGGAGAAGACGGATAAGGTGGAGGCACTCAAAACGGCGCTTTGAGCGCCTTGGGTCTGAAGTCTGAAGTCTGAAGTCTGAAGTCTGAAGTCTGAAGTCTGAAGTCTGAAGTCTGAAGTCAAAAAATGGTGCCAAGGAGGGCATGTGGACGTTAATCGCAGATATCAGGAATTGCTGGTATGGCAAAAAGCCATGGATCTGGTTATGGAAGTGTATCGAGCGACCACGGGATTCCCGGACACAGAGAAGTTTGGATTGACTTCGCAAATGAGAAGAGCCGCAGTCAGCGTCCCCGCCAATATTGCCGAGGGTGCGGGACGTGGCACGGACCGCGAATTTGCTCGATTTCTACAGATCGCTCGCGGCTCACTGTTTGAACTGGAAACGCAAAATTTAATTGCTAAAAAGCTTGGCTTACTGCCAGTGAGTCACGCGACGCAAGATTACATTAACGAGGTTTTCGCACTGCTTTCCAACCTCCTGAAACGGATGAAATTGGCAAACCCTTAGGTCCTGAAAGTGGCACCTCTTGGCTTCAGACGTCAGACTTCAGACGTCAGACCCTGATTTGTCAAACGTCAGACCGCCAACTACTGGAGTCAAAAAATGAACATCAGCACCAATGCCACCATCGAAAAAGACTACAAAGTCGCCGACATCTCACTCGCCGCCTGGGGCCGCAAGGAAATCGAGATCGCCGAAACCGAAATGCCCGCCCTGATCGCCCTGCGCGAGCAGTACCGCGCTGAGCAGCCGCTGGCTGGCGCGCGCATTCTCGGCTGCATCCACATGACTATCCAGACCGCCGTGCTGATTGAAACCCTGGTCGCCCTCGGTGCCGAGGTGCGTTGGTCGTCGTGCAATATTTTCTCCACCCAGGATCACGCTGCGGCAGCCATCGCCGCCGCCGGGGTGCCGGTGTTTGCCTGGAAGGGCGAGACAGAAGAAGAGTACGACTGGTGCCTGGAGCAAACCATCCTCAAGGATGGCAAACCCTGGAACGCCAACATGGTACTCGACGACGGCGGCGATCTGACCCTGATGCTGCACGACAAATATCCGCAGATTCTCGACCATGTGCACGGTATCACCGAGGAGACCACCACGGGCGTGCATCGCCTGCAGGAAATGATGGCCAAGGGCGAACTGAAAGTGCCTGCCATCAACGTCAATGATTCGGTAACCAAATCCAAGAACGACAACAAGTACGGCTGCCGCCACAGCCTCAACGATGCCATCAAGCGCGCCACTGACCATTTGCTGTCCGGCAAGAAGGCCCTGGTGATCGGCTACGGCGACGTGGGCAAGGGCTCGGCCCAGTCCCTGCGCCAGGAAGGCATGATCGTGCGCATCGCCGAGATCGACCCCATCTGCGCCATGCAGGCATGTATGGACGGCTTTGAGGTGGTGTCCCCCTATGTGGATGGCGACCCCGCCAACGGCGTCGATGCCCGCCTGCTGGGCCAGATCGACCTGGTGGTCACCTGCACCGGCAACCTCAACGTGTGCGATGCCGATATGCTCAAGGCCCTGAAAAATGGCTGCGTGGTCAGCAATATCGGCCACTTCGACAACGAGATCGACACTGCCTTTATGCGCAAGCAGTGGGTGTGGGAAGAAGTGAAACCCCAGGTTCACCAGGTCTATCGCGGCGCGTCAAAAGAACAGGCCGCAGGCGACCACCTGCTGCTGCTGTCCGAAGGCCGTCTGGTCAACCTCGGCAACGCCACCGGCCACCCCTCGCGCATCATGGACGGCTCCTTCGCCAACCAGGTGTTGGCGCAGATCCACCTCTACGGCGAACGCTTCGCCGACCTGCCGCAGGCAGAAAGAGGCAGCAAAATCCGCGTCGAGGTACTGCCCCGCAAACTCGACGAAGAAGTCGCCGCACACATGGTGCGCGGATTCTGCGGCGTGGTGACCAAGCTCAAGCCGGAGCAGGCCAGCTATATCGGGGTTTCTGCCGAGGGGCCGTTTAAGCCTGAGTCGTATCGGTATTGACCTGATGGCGGCAGGCCCTGGGATTCACCGGGGTCGTCTGAAGTCTGAAGCTTGAAGTCTGAAGCCAAAATGGAACTGTCCCGGTTTCGATTTTCGTCTTGGCTTCCTACTTCAGACTTCCGACTTCAGACCTGTTGCCAACAACCTCAGACTATTCGCCTGGAGCAACCAGCAAGGTGCCACTGAACATGCCAACACCAAAAATCAGCTTCGAATTCTTCCCCCCCAAAACCCCCGAGGGGCGGGTAAAACTCCTGGCGGCGCGCGACCAGCTTGCGGCCCTCAAGCCGGAGTATTTTTCTGTTACCTACGGGGCTGGCGGTTCTACCCGCGACAACACCCGCGATATCGTGATGCAGATCCACCGCGACGGCTACGCCGTGGCGCCCCACCTGTCATTTGGCGGCGACAGCGAGCAGGCGGTGCTGGAACTGATCCAGTCCTACAAGGACGCAGGTATCAGGCATATCGTCGCCCTGCGCGGCGATATGCCCTCCGGCATGGGTATCCACAAGCTGGTCAATGCCAATGAACTGGTGGCACTGGTGCGCGCGCACTTTGGCGATCACTTCCAGATCAAGGTCGCCGCCTACCCGGAAATCCACCCGGATGCCGAAAGCTATCAAAAAGACGTGTACTGGCTGGGAGAAAAATTCCGCGCCGGGGCCGACTGCGCCATTACCCAGTATTTCTACAACGCCGATGCGTACTTTTACTTTATGGAGCAGTGCGCGCAGGCGGGCATCGACAAGCCGGTGATTCCCGGCATTATGCCCATCACCAACTTCCAGAACCTGGTGCGCTTTTCCGACGCCTGCGGCGCCGATATCCCGCGCTGGTTGCGGCAGAAAATGAACGGCTTTGGCGCCGATAGCGATGGCCTCAAAGCCTTTGGTGAAGAGGTGGTATCACGGCTGTGCGAGAAACTCAGGGCAGGCGGCGCACCCGGCTTTCACTTTTACACCATGAACCAGGCGGAACCCACTCTGGGGATTCTGACCAATCTCGGCATTCAGTAGGAGTTGCACGTTTCACGTTACACGTTACACGTAAAAGCACGGTAACCCGCTGATCTATCAATCGGCACCCCCGTGTAACGTGTAGCGTGTAACGTGTCACTCAAAAAATCTATGCGCACAACCCGCATCTACACAGAGCAACCGCTAACTGCCCATACCGTGATTGAACTGGGCAAGGATGCCGCGCGCCATCTGGTGACGGTACTGCGCATGAAATCCGGCGACAGCGTGAGCCTGTTCAACGGCGAAGGTGGCGAATTTCCCGGCGAGATTGTCAGCGCCACACCCAAGTCAGTTACCGTGCAGCTGGCCGGTCACGACAGCAGCGACAGGGAATCACCCCTCAAAACCCTGCTGGGCATCGGCATATCGCGGGGCGACCGCTTCGACTGGGTGCTGCAAAAAGCCACCGAACTGGGCGTGACGGAAATATTCCCCCTGTATACCGAGCGCACCGAGGTCAAGCTCAGGGGCGAGCGGGAGGAGAAAAAACAGCGCCACTGGCAGCAGATCATTATCAGCGCCTGCGAGCAGTGTGGCCGCAACCGTATTCCTGCCCTGCATTCACCACTGAATTTACGGGACTGGCTGGCTACAACGGCGGATATCAAGCTGCTACTTCACCATCGCTCTGATCTCAGCCTGCAATCCCTCAGCGGAATCAAGCCTGCCTCGGCAGCCCTGCTGATTGGCCCCGAGGGTGGCCTGTCGGAAGCAGAAATCCAGCTCGGTCTGGACACTGGCTTCCAGGCACTGACTCTCGGCCCGCGTGTGTTCAGGACAGAGACCGCGCCCATCGTTGCACTCAGCCTTTTTCAGGGAATGTGGGGAGATTTCTAGGTTTTACAGGCATTTGACTGCTACTACCTGTTACTAAACGGCCCGCCAAATAACACAGCATGGCGACTTCTGCCTGCCTGCCGCGGGGCTGCACCCCGCCCAGCAAACAAAAAATAACCAGATCGCGTACAATGCCCGATCCACTCAGGTAAAGGACCTCCCCGTTATGACTGACACGACAGCCAAAACTGTGCCTGCAAAAACCCAGGCGCCCACCAGAGCCCCCTCGAAAAAGAAAGAGCCTGCAGCCGTACTGTCTTCTGAGACCATCGCCCAGCAAACCGAAGCTTTCCTGAAAGCCGGCGGCGTTATCGACAAGGTGAAATCCGGTGTCAGCGGCCACCAGAACCTGGCAGGCCCAAAACATATAACACTGGGCAACAAGCCCACAGCTTGAAGACCCTCTTCTGCACGCCCCGTTCCCATGCCCCGCGTGGGAACGCGTTTTATCCATAGCAACCCCAACTGGATCTGCCTTGTGGATTCGGCGCAATCTTTAACCTGGGCTGCATCAGCCGGTTAATGCCAAAAACTCCAGAACGACATCAAAAAGCCCATAAAAGTAAGCTCCCACAAGCAACATTCCGCCAAGCGACAGAATGGGCGCCAAAATAGTTGACGCCCTGCTCAGTGGAGCCACTTCAAGATAGGCAATTTCCGGGATCTTGGGATGAACACGAACTGTAATTGTCATTCAGCGGGCGCCGCATTGTTGCAGCGATCCACCGCAGCGCATTATTGGGCGCGGACTTCTTCGAGAATGTGACCAATGAAGTCCGACCAGCCAGAATGCTCAGTCGGTTGCCATAGGCTATGGATGAAATCCATAGCCTGGTCCTCGCCCCAGAGGCCGCGACTAACCAGGTAGAGCGAATAAAAGGCGCTGACTCGGTAATTCGCAGCGCAGTGCACATGGACATTCTTTTCCTGAACCTGATCAAGAGCTTCCGAGAACCTCAGGAAATCCGCAGATGTGGGCTGCTTGAAGTCAACCGGGATATAGATGTACTCCATCCCCTGCGATTCAACGGCGTCTCGCTCATTGGCAATGGCGTAGTCACTTGTGTCAGGAAGCAGGTTAATGACGACTTCACAACCTTGCGCCCTAAGTGCCTTAAACCCATCAGGATTTACAATCCCGGATGTCGTCAGTCTGTCGCTAATTCTTCGAAAATTGCAGATCGCTTCGATGTCCATTTTTCGCGCTCCTTATTCGTGCAACTAGCAACTATTAATCAGGCCACAACGGGGAGGTGAATGTCCTTTAGCTCTCTGGGCTCGATATTGCATTTTGGCATTCAGACTTGTTAATTGTGGCAAAACGAAAGACCTAAAGCTTCCCGATTCATAGCTGACACCCCCTCTGTAGGTTTTCTAACTATAGAAGGTGTCTACTGTTCGTGGGTAACTCTGCACACTAACGTTGCGATAAACGGTGGTTTTTAAGTTGCACTTTTGCCATAAAATGGAGCGAAGCGGAATGGCAAAAGAGCAACTTAAAAATCCATCCGTTTGATTGCCTTGTTAAGCTTTTACTGAGCCTCGCTTTGATTTTCTGTTTAACTCAGGCTGATATTTTGAAAAAATATATTCTTCAAATTCCTTTCTGCCAATTTGTATAGGTAAAACAGAT
>LADM01000037.1 GCA_000961645.1 Gammaproteobacteria bacterium BRH_c0
CTTTGAACTGGCAGGAATTTTTCAATGATTTTGTATTGTTCAGATGTAATTTCCATCCGCACATTTTAGCAAAATTAGTGTTAACGCGCCCTAGTAGGTTGGGCTGACCTAGGAAGCCCAACGAAATGTCACCTGGTATCAATTGTGCCCGCAACACGCAAGCATGTCGTTTGACGAAGGCCGCTGCAGAATTTCTCAGTCCTAATTCTTGCTTATCCGAACACATCAGAGAGGGTGGCTCGCGAACGATGTTTGGCTGGTTAGCATTTTTTGTAGGTTTCATTTACCAGGCCTTTAATACATTTGAACATAAACTGTTTATCGGCATCATTAAGCTGACGGTACTTCGATATTGATTCAGTTTCATCGGTACTTAATGCGATAGATGTGACTTCATTTTCGCTAGTGCCAAACTGCAACCATGCAGGATCTACACCTAAGATATTTGAAATTTTAAGAATGTCTTTAGGGTTCTTAGTTTTCCCTTCTTCAATCTTATGGAGTGCTGTTGCAGAAATACCTATCATTTTTGCAAGCGCAATCTGAGTCAGGTTCAACTCTTTCCGTTTATTGATAATTCGTTGGCCAATATTCATGCTGACGCCTAACCGTACGTTTGAAAGGTATTTAATCTTTGAAGCGATATAAGAATGTATACGTTATTACTTGAATATCACCGTTCCAGATTCTCTCAACTTACTAAAATCAATATTAAAGCTCTTGATGAGTTGACAACAGTTGCTCGTAAAAGGCAATAGTTGCGGTGCGTTTACAAGGTTGGGGTAACAGAAAGTCCTTTTCACTCTATAAATCTTTTTGCTGGGAAGCAGGTGGGTGACTATGGGCCAACTATGGCACAAGGCCATTAACCTCACAATCCGCTACTCAGGGGTTTGTGGAATCGGAAACAGCACTCCAGTCACTGCTGATCAAACTCTCTTCAGTTTGTGCATCAAAGGGTCCATCGGCGATGGATTGATCAAGTATGGCATCTAACCCGGAACCGCCGCTGGCCGCGCTGTACTCCGCATCGTCATTGACAGCTGGCAGGTAGACCGTGGTTACACGCTGCCATTGATCGTCTTTCCTGCAAGCGATGCTTTCCTCTGTGCCGTTGCTGCGTGCCAGTTGAAACTGGCGGCAATAATCGCCGTCTCTATTTTTGTAGGTAAGGCGCGGTTTGATGGCCGTATCAGCGTCCAGTGGGTGGCTGATCCCGCTGGGAGCCGTTTCCAGCACCGCCGCTACATTTTGCCAATCGGTTTGACTGGCATCTGGAATTAACCTGGCAATGCCGAATACCGCCAGTAACGCCAATGAGGCGGCAATGGCATATTGGGGCTGCAGGCTGCGGCGCAGGCGTTGCCACACTGGCAGCGCCACTACATTGTCAGCGCCGGTGGCGGGTGACAGCAGTGTTGTGACGGCCTCCGGCACTGGTCTGTGATCAATGGTGGCGTAGGCGCTGGCAACCACTGTGTCTACCAGAGCCAGTTCGGCAAGGCGGTCGGCCAGTGCTTCATCCATGGCCAGCGCTTCGCGCAGCGCGGCCATCTCATGCTCATCCAGCTCTGAGTCGAGAAAAGCCGAGAGTTGTTGGTCTGAATAAGTCATGCGCTTTTCCCCCTTGCCGTGCCTGGCACTACCGTCTTTAGTTGCTCACTCAACGATACCCGCGCCCGCGCCAGCCTGCTCATCACCGTGCCGAGGGGGATTTGCAGGGTTGCGGCGACATCCTTGTAGGACATGCCCTCGAGGGCGACCAGGGCGATAATGGCGCGCTGCTGGTCCGGCAAGCGGTCCATGGCGCGGTTGACCTCGTGCAGGCTGATGTTGTCGTAAATGGCCTGGGCGCCATCAGTGACCTGGCTGTCGATCAGTTCCGGGTCATTGGCGGCCACCTGGCGGATTTTGCGCGAGCGGTATTCATCAATCCACAGGTTGCGGCACACCCTGAAGCACCATTTGATCAGCGCCACATCCTCCGGCACATCGCGATCCAGCACCCGCAACAGGGTGTTTTGCAGCAGGTCGTCGGCATCGTGGGGCGAGCCGGTGAGGGAGTAGGCAAAGCGCCGTATGGCCGGGATCAGAGTAGTCAGTTGTTCTTTCATGGGCTGACATCGTGGAGGCTTATGGGTTGTGACGGTTGGCGCGGCAATTTATTCCCTGTCGGATGAAATATTTCGCGGTTTCAAACGTCTTTACTATACCCTCGGATCACCTTTAACGAGCATGCCATGAAATCTGCACTGACCCTGACTCTTGCCATCACCCTCACCGCTCTGCCTGTGATTGCCACTAGTCTGCCTGGCGGGCTGGTGCAGGATGTGGTCAATACCCGGCTCGACCAGACGGTAGAGGACCGGGTTCAGCGGTCGGTTGAACGCAGCGCAAGTGATGCCATTGATAACAGTGTTGAGCAGTCTGTGACTGACAGTATTGATGAGTCGGTGAGCGAGTCAGTCGGCCAGTCAGTCGAGCACAGCCTGGTGGACACCGTCACCAACAGCGTGGACAGCAGGGTAGGTGATACGGTTGAAAACAGTGTCGGAGCCGCAGTGGAGGATACCGTAGGCCAGGCGGTGTCAGAGGTAACCGCTGAGTCCGTTGCACAGGGTGTGCAGGGCAGGGTTCAAGGGGCAGTGGATGGTAGCCTGGAACAGGCTGTATCCCGGACGTTGAATGATGGCCTGAGCGACACCCTGCAAGTTGTCGGTGATACAGTCGGCAATACTTTGGAGACCGTTACCGATGGGGTCACTGGCAATATTCTGCCAACTCTTCCTGAAACAGTAGCTGTGCTGGGTAAATCAGGGGAAACGGTGTTTCTGGATGTGGAAGTCGAAAACGGCTGGCGCGCTGTGCAGCGCGAGTGGCTGCTGATGATCGACAATGATGACTTTCCGCTGCTCGACAAGCCCGGTATCCGCGTGCTTGAGCGCACCCGCTTTGACCAGCTCGGTATGAGCCTGGTGAGGTTCAGGGTCGAGGCTGAGCTCGATTCCCGCAGCGTGCTGGACAAACTGCTGCCCGAGGGCAGGGACTGGCAACTCGAACGCAACCATATCTACAACTACCGGCCCCAGAGCGATGCTTCATCCAGCAGTGGCAGCCCGGCGCGGTCAGCGCCAGTGTGCGAGGCTCCCGTGACCATCGGGATGGTGGATACGGCAGTCAATAGCGGGCACGGGTTTTTCCCTTCTGCTATCACTCAACGCAACTTTCTCGACGACCGCATCACGGCGCCGCAGCAGCACGGTACGGCTGTTGCGGGCATTCTGGTGGGCAGCGGCGAAGAGTTGCAGCCCCTGGTGCCAAACGCTGCATTGTCAGTGGCAGCGGTGATGTACCAGCGTGAGGATGGTTCCCAGGGGGCGACGGTGATGGGGTTGCTGGCGGCGCTGGACTGGCTGGCTGTCGAAGGGGTGAGCGTTATCAACCTCAGTCTTGCCGGGCCACCCAACCCTTTGCTGGAAAAGGCGCTGATTGCCCTGCATGACAAGGGCAGTATTGTGATTGCCGCGGTGGGTAACGAAGGCCCGGCTGCGCCTGCCCTGTATCCGGCAGCCTATGTCACGGTGATTGGCGCCACAGCGGTGGACAGCGAGAGGCGTATCTATCGCTGGGCCAACCGGGGTGAGCAGGTGGATTTTGCCGCCCGGGGTGTGGCGGTCAAAACCATTGGCGCCGATGGCCGTGTGGTGTTCGAGAGCGGCACTTCCATGGCAACAGCGGTGGTGTCTGCCTTTGCCGCCTGTCTGCACGCTACTTCGAATTCGCCCGCTGTGATAGAGCCACTGGCGGGCCGTGCCATTGATCTGGGTGAGCCGGGTCGGGACAGGGTTTTTGGCATGGGTTTTCTGGAATAGGCACTCAAGCCAGAGATCATTCTTGATCGTGCCCCGGCAATTGAATGCCTCATCCCAACCTGGCTGTGCCGGGTCTTACAGCTTTAGACGCAGAGCCAGCATTGCCTTGGTATCTGAATAGTCGGCGCTGTCGAGGTTTGACTGGTAATCGCCGTATTCCAGCGCACTCACCACGCCCAGGTGTTTCATCAACTCCACCTCCCATTCCAGCCGGGTGGTGTGACGCCGGTCGGCGCGGGCTGAACCAATCAGCGGGTCGGTATTGTCGTAATCCCTGTCCACATAGCGGTATGACAGGGCGATCTTGTTGTCCCTGTTCATCATTCTGAACTTGTTGGACAGCTTGGACCTGAATGTCAGGCCGTCATAATCCAGCTCGCTTGCGCGGGCGTCTTCCTGTTCGCCATTGATGCCAACCGATACATAGGTTTTGGCATCGTTAAAGAAGACATAAACATCCGATCCCAGCCCCAGGCTGTCAGCATCCCGCTCAGGGCGGCCATCAAATGCCTTGTCGCGTACATCCGCTGCCACGCGCACGAAAATGCGTTTATCAAACAGTTTTGAGCCGTACAGGCTCGACTGGTTGAGGTCCAGAAAGTGATCGCCGTCCAGTTCTGCGCGGGCAAAAAAGTGGCTGGCGCCCACTGTCAGCAAATCGAAATCATGGCTGGCGTCAACGGACAGCTGGTGAATGGCGAGGTCAAAGTCGCTGTTATCCCGGTAGGTTTTTGACAGGTAACTGTAGCCACCCCGCAGGGTGGACCGGTCGCTAACTCCCCATTGGCCATTGAGCTTGCCATTGAACAGGGTGGCTGTGTCGCTCTGGTTGCTGGCAGTGTCAAGCTCGTCCACAGCCAGCGAACTGTTGTATTCAAGGCCCAGATCCAGCTCCGCATCCACTTTGGTTTTGGCTGGCTCGCCGTAGGCCAGGGTAGTATTGGCGCAGACAATGGCAGCAGCCAAAGACAGTAATAGCGGCTTTTTCATGATCTTCTCCTGGCAAACGGGTGGCTGACAGGGTCAGCCACCCGTATTGTTGCTATCAGTATTGTTGCTATCAGCATGTGTGCGATTAAAGTCCGAGCCCCAGGCTGTCAGTCACTGCACTGCTAACAGCGCTTTGGGTGGAGCTCTCAATGGCGGATGAAACCTCCTCGGCAACGGATGCCTGCACTTCGGAGGTGACTGCCTCCTGCGCAGCCCGTGCTGCTTCTCCCGTCACTTGTCCTGCCACTTCTGTCGACAGTTGATTGCTGATAGCAGTGGTCACCTGGGACGCCGTTTCCGATGTAACCGTTGAGGCAACCTCCTGTACTGCCAGCGCGCTGGTCGCTTCGGATGCCGCTTCGTTGGCCAGCGCGGAGGTGACTGCGCCAGCAAGCTCGCCATTGGTCAACTCTGCTACAGCCTCTCCGGCTGCCTGGCCGGAAATGTCAGTAGTCAGACCACTGGTTACGGCAGAGGTTACATTGGTCTGGGTGTCGGCCAGCAAACCGGGAGTGGCGCTGGTGTCTACTGCAGTAGACAGGGTGGTTTCAAGGGCGCCCTGGGCCTGAGCTGTGGTTTTGTCTGTCACTGCTGAGGCATTGCCAAGCAGCCGGGCACTGGCATTGGTGGCATTGCTGACACCGGCTTCAACGCTGTTTTCGCCATGTTTGGCGGTCTTTTTTGTCAGTGTCAGGGCATTGTTGCCGGTTTTCTGCACATTGATAGCGGCAGAGCCACCTGCCTGTGCACTACCCTCGCCCTGGCCATTGAGACCGGCCTGGGTAGTTGCCGGGCTGCTGCTCAGGCTGGCAGCACTGCCCGTTACCAGGCTGGCTGATGCGCCGCCGTCCGCCGAGACGGACACCTGTTGTGGTGAAGCAGATGCCTGTGAGGAGGATTGTGCATTGAGTGATGCGCTGCTGGAGTGATCCACGTTGAGATCACTGCCCATCGCCAGGGACGAAGCAATTGCGATAGCGGTAAAAATGCCGGTTCGTTTTAACATGGTCTTTACTCCTGTTTGTATGAAAGACACCCTGTTAACGAACCAGCCGGGGCTTTATTCCATTAATTTCCGGGAGGGTGGTTGATTGTCGATCGTTATGAGTTTTTGGCATATGGCTTGCTTGTTTCTAGCGCTCAGATAGCGTATTAAACGATAACCAGTCGAGCCCCGGAGTGTGTCAATGATCCCAGATTTATCCACCCTTTCCCTTACCATCGCCAGCCTGCATCAACACTACAGGAGTGGGGATTTTACCCCTGCCGAACTGGCGGCAGCGCTGCGCAACAAGGCGGCGGATTATAGCGATCGCAATATCTGGATTCACCTGCTCAGCGCAGAGGAGCAGGCGCCTTGGCTGGCGGCGCTGGTGGGCAAGTCGCCGGACGACTTGCCTCTCTTTGGCATACCTTTTGTGATCAAAGACAATATCGATCTGGCTGGCATCCCCACCACCGCCGCCTGTGTGGAGTTTTCCCATATCCCCGAAAACAGCGCCTTTGTGGTGGAATTGCTGATTAAGGCAGGCGCCATTCCGGTGGGCAAGGCCAACCTGGACCAGTTCGCCACGGGTCTCAATGGCACACGCTCCCCCGAACCCTGGGGGCCGTGCCGCAATGGGTTCAACAGCGACTATATCTCCGGTGGTTCCAGTTCGGGTTCGGCGGTATCCGTTGCCCTCGGGCTGGCGAGTTTTTCCCTGGGGACCGATACCGCCGGTTCAGGCCGGGTGCCTGCCTCCTTCAACAACCTGGTGGGTTTGAAGCCGAGCTTGGGCGCGCTCAGCAGCACAGGCATGATCCCGGCCTGTCGCACCCTCGACACCATCAGCATCTTTGCTCTCACCGCCAGTGACGCGGAAGCGGTGCTTGATGTGGCGGCTGTCTACGACCGCAGCGATGGCTATGCCCGCTCGTTGACGGATACCCGCTGGCCGCAGCTTGCAGCGACAGGTTCCTTCAGCGTCGCCATTCCACCCCAGTCGCAGCTGGAATTTTTTGGCAATGACGATGCTGCTGCTCTGTTTAATGAAGCCGTACAGCGCATGAAGTCCATTGGCGCTACGGTGGTGGAGAAGGATTTTTCCGGATTTTTTGCCGCGGCCAGTCTGCTTTACCACGGCCCCTGGGTGGCAGAGCGCTTTGTTGCCATTGAGCAGCTGGTCAGCGAAAAACCGCAGGCGCTGCACCCGGCGATTCGCGCCATTGTTGAGCCTGCGGGCAACATCAGCGCGGTGGATACCTTCAAGGCGGAGTACCAGATGGCGCAGTACCGGCGCTTTGCAGATGAATTCTTTGCCGATGTGGATTTTGCCCTCACCCCCACGGCGGGCACCATTTATACCGTCGAGGAACTGCTCAATGATCCCATCCAGCTCAACACCAACCTCGGTTACTACACCAACTTTATGAACCTGCTGAATTGCGCTGCAGTCGCGTTGCCGGTGGGCTTTCTCGGCAATGGCCTGCCCTGGGGGGTTACCGCATTTACCCCTGCAGGTGGCGACCGCGCCCTGCTGCGACTGGCCGTTCAATACCTCAGCGACAACGCGTTGCCCCTCGGCGCCACAGGGCTCGAGCGCAGCGAGGAGACTTTCAGCCAGGCGCCCAGCCCCGACTGGATTGATGTGGTGGTGTGCGGTGCCCACCTGAGTGGCTATCCACTCAATCACCAGCTCACTTCGCGGGGTGCCAGGTTGAAGGCTGCTACCCGGTCTTCACCCCACTACAAATTCTACGCGCTGGCCGGTGGGCCACCCTTCAGACCCGGCATGGTAAGGGTGGAGGAGGGTGGTGCAGCGATTGAAGTGGAAGTGTGGGCCGTACCTGCCGATAAATTTGGCTCCTTTGTAGCGGGGATTCCCGCCCCGCTGGGGATTGGCAAGGTCGAGCTGGCGGATGGTAGCTGGGTGCCGGGGTTTATCTGTGAGCCTTGCGGTATTGAAGGCGCGCGGGATATTACCGAGCTGGGCAGTTGGCGGAAGGTTACTACATAATTCCATAAATCCAACGAAGTGCGGAATTGGTGAATGAAATAAAAGTTAAGGGAAGGACGCCTATCCCCTAATATATCCACAAGTAAACAATTTACGGCATATTTTCAACATGGAAGAAGAGTTCTCATATATTTTTTTTGTTCCGGAGATCTTGGGCGAATTGGCAAGCCTTCTTGAATTGGAAGACATCTGTGTGCCCGGATATTGCCCTTCTGTTGCTGGATTGTACGACCCTGTGTCGATTACTTACGATATGATAGTCGAAGGAAAAAAGTTTGTTCTTTTGCCTGATCGCAATGTGACCACCAGGCTCTCAAAAGCTCAGCAAGGGATGATGGACCAGTCAGATAGGCAGTTTCAGATTGCTGCCGCGTTGCTGGCATTTTGCCAGCATATGGATATTCAGATAGAACCTTCAATTGCTATGCATGAGTTAGCTCACAAACAAGGAAATGAAGAAGCTTGGAATGAATTGGCATATGTCCGTGCTGCGGACAATGGAGACCCTATAGTTTGGTCGAGCTTAGGGGTTGGCATTTTTGATCCGTCACCGCAACCTGGAAAAGACTTTTATGAAAATGTCGGTGATTTGTCGTACCCATTGCGCAGGTGGAATAGGAATTATATTCAGGTCTTGAAAATTGCTGAAATTGAGCTCTATGATTTGGATTTAACCCCCTTAGAAAAGATCATTAAGCTGATAGATTGGATGGAATCTGATTTTATGCTGGCTAGCCCTGCTGCAATTTTTGGAGCAGTCTATTTTGCTCCCAGAAACCCCCCGCGAAAGAAATTAATTAAAAATTTACGTTCATCAAATAGAAAAATGGCGATCGATGGCATCAAAAATGCGGCTTGGGATTTAACCCATTTAAGTGACTTTGCAAAGCATGTTGTCCAAGATGTTCATGGAGAATATCGGTATTTATTCGCTAGTTTTGACAAAAGATTAAGACTCATTGCTAGTATGCTCTACTGTCCAAATCCGGAAATGGAGCTTTTAGATCATACGGTTAGCATGCTGGAGTCTTGGTGGCCGAAATCTGACTCTTGTGTAATCGTTGACAGAGTCCTTAATTTCGGAAATCTTGTGAACAACGATGAATGGATGTCGAAGCGTCCACCCCGTGAGGATTACATCTCTTCGTTTATAGGGCTTGGAGAGACATCTGTGATGGATTACAGACCGTCATGAGGCATGGCCAAAAAAATTAGGTCTTATGTTGGTCTGATGTAGTCAGTTCACCAGTTCGACAAACTTGGAAATTACTTGTGTGGAAATTGTTATAGCGGTTTATCCTCTGTTATCCAGCGATAAATGATACAGATCACTGTTGGGCTTTCTGCTTCTGCCCAGCCTGCCGCTTGTGGTATCGCGTATGATGCCGTCTTGATTCCGAAACTTGTTGCAATGATTCCCCTCATATTCCATCCCATCTACAGCCAGCTGAACCTTCCTGACGGGCACCGGTTCCCCATACCCAAATACCAGGGGCTGTACGACAGGCTGCGGTTGGAGGGCGTTGGCGCAGCGCAATTTGTGCGACCGAAAGTGCTGGCTGCAGAGCAGCTCAACGGGGCTATCTGTCCGATTTATATGAATCAATTTGTGACCGGCACACTGGAAACAGCGGCGATGCGCAGGATTGGTTTTCCCTGGTCGCAGCAATTGGTCACGCGCACATTCACCGCCGTGGCGGGCACCATCCTGGCCGGTGTGCTCGCCCTCGACAAGGGCCGGGCTGTGAATCTGACCGGTGGCTACCATCACGCTTTTTATGATTACGGCTCAGGCTTTTGCATAGTCAACGACCTCTACCTCTGTGCACTGAATATGCTCACCAAGCCCGCTGTTTCGAGGGTGCTGATTTTTGACTGCGATGTGCATCAGGGCGATGGCACCGCGAAGCTGGCTCAGGGGCATGACGGCATTTTCACCGTGTCGATTCACGGCGAAAAAAATTTCCCCTTTCATAAACAGGTTTCTGATCTGGATCTAGGGGGTGTTAACAATTAAAGTCACTTCCAGGATAATTCTGCCATTCACGGATGTTATTTTTGTTGAGCTATGGCGCGCAGATTATTAAGAGAAGATCAATGGACTCGTATAGAGCCGTTGTTGTCGGGGAAGTCCGGCGATTGCGGTGTGACGGGAAAGGACAATCGTCAGTTTATAGAAGCAGTGCTGTGGATTTGCCGCACAGGTGCCCCTTGGCGTGACTTGCCTGCGGAGCTGGGGAACTGGCATACGATTTATACCCGATATAACCGCTGGTCAAAAAAGGGGCGCTGGAAAGCCATCTTCGAAGCCCTGTCGGAGGAGCCGGATTTGGAATACTTGATGGTGGACGGCTCAATAGCGAGAGTTCATCAACATGGTGCCCCCAAAAAAACAGCCAGGACAGCGAAGCGGTAGGCAGGTCTCGGGGTGGATTGAGCACCA
>LADM01000136.1 GCA_000961645.1 Gammaproteobacteria bacterium BRH_c0
TTTTTCCATCTCACCTGTAGAGACACCTTTTAGATACAACCAGGGCAACGCCGCCTCCAGCGACCGCGTCTTGCGTACATACGGCGGCACCAGTGCCGAGCGAAAGGCCACCGGCTTGCCATCTTTGGCTCGCACCTTGGGCACCTTGACGGTGACCGGGCCGATACCGGTCTGGATATCGCGCTCCGGGTGGTAGCCGTTGCGGACAACCGCCGCGCGACCGTCCTCTAATCGGCGATCTTCAAAGCCCTGCAGGTACTCCGACAACTCCGCTTCCACGGCACGCTGAATCAGATCTCGCGCACCCTGGCGCAGCAAGTCCGTTAACGGATCAGAGGATTCTCCTCGACCTGAAAGCTCAACAATATTACTCTTACTCATGGTGACGTATCCTTTTGGTTGCTTGATTGTTTGGCGATAACCAATCAACCAGATACGTCACTTCTTTTCAACTTGCCTGAACACCAGATTCAGTTATAACTCCGCTGGGTTTTATCGGGTGGGGAAGACGATGTGGTCGGCCTGCTCCGTGAGGTGACCCAGAGCGGCCTGGCGCTTGGTAGTGAGAGGTTCAAAGATGAGATCGAAGCGTTATATGGCCGGAGGTTGAGGCCTGGAGTCGTTGGGAGGCCGCGAAAGTTGCAGGTTTGAGCCGTGTGAGGGGTTGACTTAAACGATGATCTGACCCCGGTTTAAAGCGATTCCGGGGCCTCGTGGTACTGGATCTCATCCATCCAATACGGTCGTGCCTTCGGTTTGCTCAGGACAATCACATGGTCTTTGGCTCCCAGCTTTTTGCCTTTGCGAAAATCGGTTGATCGTCGCCTGGCACCCTGTTGTTCCATGACCAGGTCAATGCCTTTTCCCTGCATCTCGGCGATAAAAAAATAGGTGGCGAAGAGCGCATCACCCATCACCACATCACCGCGCTCAAAGGTGTCGTGAAGGGAGCGCAGCAGCGTCTGCTCATCGCCGCCCTTACCGTTGAAGCGCCCCACAGCAGCGTTGAGGAGAGCACCGCTTGAAAGGCAGGTAATGCCCACAATACGGCAAATCGGAAATCCAAGGCCGGGTTTCTGTCCCCCCTGCTGAGGAAATGCCGCTTGGTTGGCTGGCGTGTCAGGCATCGTGACGGTAGTGCCATCGACGATTCGGACGCGACGGTGTTGCCAACGCCAGTGGCTCGGTACTGCGCGGTCAATCAACTGGCCCACGAAGGTCGTCAGGTTGCTCACCATCGTCAACGGCAGTCGTTGTCGTGCCCGGCAGTAGCCTCCGGTATGGGTGCTGGTGGCTGAGAAGCCACTGGTAAGCCGCCTAACGGCTCCTTGGTTTACGATGTGCTGGCAAGAGCGATCCGCATTCATCCCTTGGGCCAGGAACATGGAAAGCGTTTCTGTCGGTGGATAACGGCGTTCCCGGTGTGGCGGCAGGAGATTCTCCACTTTGCCCAGCAGCTCGTCACTGGTTAGCAGATTGAAGAACCGGTAGCTGTCACTTGTCGATTGGAGATGCTGGACTCGGCGTTGTTGATGATGAGAAGAGGTGCGGGTAGGATGCATGACAAAGATCGGTTGTGAAGTGAGTTGTAGGTTTGGCGATTTACATCTTACTACACTTCCGATCTTTTCTTTTTAATTCATAGGCTTGGGCTTAAGTAAGTGCCATTCTTATCTGACCCCGGTTTTCTATCGGTGGGATTGTTGGTTCTCCATATAGCGGCGCAGCAGCTTGTTGATGCGGGTTTGATAGCCCTGCCCCTGGGACTTGAACCACATCAACACGTCAGCATCGAGGCGCAAGGTCACGGGCTGTTTGGGTGGCACATGCACCTCGGCATTCTGGAAGAAGGCATCATCCAACTCGGGGATGTCGCTGGTGTCGATATCTTTGTCTTCCATCTTTGCCAGGCGTTTCCAGTCAGTCTTGGAGGCTTTGTTCATAATGGCGTACCTCGTATTTGGTCGCTTTTCGGGCGGAGATAATACGGATCACGTCGCCCTGTCGTTCGGTGTAATAAACCACCACGCCGATCAGGGCGTGAATCCAGCCAATCGTTATCCAGCGCTCTTCGCTGTAGTTCTCCCTGTCGTCCAGCATCGTCAGCATGGGATGATTGAAAATGTCGGTCACGTCGGCGAAGTCGATGCCATGTTTGCGGATATTGGTCGCGTTCTGCGCTTCATCCCATTCAAAACGCACGGCCACTCCTGTGTTGACGTTTGTACGTACAGCTTAGTTCCGTTTCTCTCTTTAGTCACGTCTTTCTTCGAAGTTCGGGGTTAGATCAACGTTTCCTTTCTGGCTCTCTTCAAGCTGCTAGGTAAGTGTTCTTAAGCTTGCCAGGATGTTTTTTTGCCATAGCCTGTCTACTCCCGCCTCCTTGGCGTGTTCTGGCCAGTGCAGCACTGCGTTGCGTACCTCATCAATGATTCCTCTGGCGGCGCGCTTGCTGAGTGATGCGGCTTGCGCACAGGCATAAAAATCAGCCATTTCAAAATTATCCCGCTTGCCATTCATGGCCATCTGGTGGCGTGATGTCCATTCGCCGTTGGGGTTGTAGCTCCAGGTAATATCAAAGGCGGGGGACAGGCGCCAGGTGCCGGCCTGGTTCATCAAAAAGGCAATATTCTTGACGTGATCGTCCTGGTTGCGGGCAATGATGTTGAAGGCCATGCGGCGGTATTGCTCCTCAAGATCCGCCATGGGGAGGCCGAGGCGGCGCATGGTAAAAAAGGCCTGTTCATAACTGTGGGCATGCTGGTCGTTAAAGTCGAAATGGGCAATGGCGGCGAGGGATTGCATATGCAGCTTGCTGCCATCGGGCAGGCGATCAAAGCGCTTCACCATAAAATGCCGTCGCCCGCCCTCTTCAAACAGGCGGCATTCGGGGATGCTGATGCCGGCGGCCCTGGCCATCAGGGCGTAGGCGTATTCCACCGCGCTATAGCCGAGCGGGTCGGCCAGTTCCTTGTCTTTGTTGCCCTGCACGCCGTCGAATTTCAGCAGCCAGTAGCCAAAACCCGGGTCGGCCTTGACTTGCCCTGAGCGCACTTCGTTGGTGTCGGGGTTCCAGGCGATGACGGCTTTAGCCCGGGCGCCGCCAGCGGAGGTGCCCACCCGCAGGATATCCCTGAGGGCGCTGGCCTTGTGTTCATCGCCAAAGGAGGCGCGCAGATCATTGCGGTGGGTGAGAACTTCGGAGGCTAGCTCCACCAGGGCGTCAATGGCTATTTTGGTGGTTGTGCGGGGCCGCGGACCTGTGGCGGGGGCAAATTCGAGGGCGCCCATGCCGCGCACACCGGTGTAGCACAGGCGCTCGATGGCATTGAAGCTTTCCGGGGTTCTGCCCTGGGTGGCGAGCCAGGCGTCTATCAGGGTATTGCCGTATTTGTCTGGCAGGGCGTCCGCCAGCATGCCGGGCAAGCCGTGAAAGCTGTGGGGGTTGAGGTTGGGGAAGCTGTACACCGCAGGGCTGAGGGGCATCATCAACGGGGCCAGCTGGATGCCGCTGTCGATAAACGCCGGATCGTAGGCAAAGGCGGCCACGGTTGCATCATCTTCCAGCGAGACGGCGCCAATGCGCCGACCCCAGAGCCGCACTTCTGCCACGGTTGTCACGATTCGTCATCCCAGCGCCAGGGCTTTGCCGGTGCGGGTTTGGCCGGGCGTGCCCGCTGTGGCGCTTTTCCCTGGCGCTCCAGCAGGGTGATGGGGTTGGTGGGGGTGTCGGGGAGCAGTGATTCCAGGTTGGCGGTTTTATCCAGCGCCCGCAGACAACGGATCAGATTGGTGAGCTGCACCGAGGCGCCATTTTCGAGGCGTTCGACGGTGCTTTTTGAGACGCCAGCGGCCTTTGCCAGCTGGGCCTGGGTCATCTGGCGATCAATGCGAGCGCGGGCGATACGCTGTCCGAGTTCGGCCAGTATGGCGGTATCTGTGTTGAGATCACTTATCTTCATAAGTCATCAAGATAGACGAATAAAGTGCTTATTTCAAAATAAATCGTTATAGGTGAAGAATTATATTGCCCCGGTTGCGCTGTGACCCCGTTTACTCACCACCCCTGCACTCCCTGCCGCTCCAGCTCCATCAGTTGCCGGGCGGCGTCTTCCCTGCCGTATTGCAGATCGTATATTTCCCTGCGCAGGTATTGTGTATCCCGTTGCAGGTAGCGGATACGCAGGAGGGCTGCTTGCCTTTCCTGTTCGGTGGCATCGCGGCTGGCGAGAATTTCCTCGTAGCGATAGATTTGATAGCGTATATCGCTCACCCGCTGGGCGCGCTCCTGGATAGCATTGTCGTATTCAGCGACCCGCTGTTGCGCCTCATACATGGCCTTGCCCTGCTGGTAGCCCAGCAAAAAACTGCCCTCCAGATCTGCCGGACATGCGCCCTTGTAGTTGTAGCCCTTGCGGCCATTTTCGTAGCCGTTGGCAGGGGTGCAAAAATCCTCTATGCCGTGATCGTAGCCTTCCTGATAGGCGGTTTTATCCGGGACGATGGCGTGCTTGGCGCAGGCTTCACTGTGACGCTGGTATTCATCCCGGCTGGCACCCTTTTCGCCATCTATCCGGCCTATGGCATACCAGTCGGCGTTCAGACATTCGGTCTGGTTCATGGAGGCACAGCTGCCCAGCAGGGCTGTTAGCAAGAGGGCAAGCAGGAGGTGATGAGGGCGCATGGTGGAGGGTGTTCCGCCTTTACTGGGTGTCGCTCAGTGTATGCCGATTCAGGGATGGAGTGCAGTCCCTGTGGCATTGGTGCCTGGGGAATTGGCAGCGGTATTCAGGAATGGCTGCGGCTTTGGGCTTCTGCCACCAGTATTTCTGCCATCCGGGATAATGGTTCCACAAAGCTACGCCCTGCCTCCAGCGCATCAGCCAGGACGCGGGGGTCTTCTATGTATTCATGAACCATCTGGTTGCGGAGTTTGCGATAGGTTTGCCAGTCCTCGGCGGATTCAATCCAGCCAAAACGTTCCGCTTTGTCGAGATTATCCATTGCAGGGCCTATGTTCTCTCCAGAGAGGCTTAGCAAGGCTGGGATTAGCTTGTCTCCAAGGGTATCTTGCAGTCGGCCAAACCTGGCAACAAAGGCATCCAAACGCTCGGCTTTTTCAGTATCTGCAATCCACTGTCGAACCTGTACTTCCGTGACAGGCTGGTTCTCCAGGAATAACCTGCCGGTTGTCTCATTTAACAATCGCCTTTCCTTGACAGCAACCCTGATAAGAAAGTGTATGCGCTCGGCGTTAGGCGTCACAGAGCCACTCCTGTCTGTCGGGCAATTTGGTGTATGGGCTGTTGTTGAAGCGTGGGTGAGTCGATTAAAACGTCTACTTTTCTGCCGGACATCATACGGCTGATTCGTGTTGCCAGTCTGGCGGCCTGCATGGCCGGGTGGGGTACATTATGGTTTGTAACGATCAACAGATCGAGATCACCACCCTTGGTCGCGTCGTTAAGGCGTGAGCCAAAGACCATAACTTGAGCATCTTCCCCAAATATGTCGCGGGCATGCTGCTTGATAGACGTTTTTTGCAGTTCGCTAAGGCGCATGATGCAAAACCGATTCTGGTGATTTGAAGTCAAGTCTAGCAGATGAGTTTGGCAGATGGCTTGGCAGGCGGACTTTGCCGGTGTTACGTCCAGACCATCTCCGGATTGTGCGCTATATCACTGCTGGACCCTGCACTCTCAACCGCATGGAGTAGTCAATAGCGCGGCAGTGCTTGGTGAGGCTGC
This sequence comes from Gammaproteobacteria bacterium BRH_c0, assembly GCA_000961645.1. Classification (GTDB taxonomy): domain Bacteria; phylum Pseudomonadota; class Gammaproteobacteria; order Pseudomonadales; family Porticoccaceae; genus NAT127. Next base: position 5,748 of record LADM01000136.1, read on the forward strand.
CGGAGGACAGGTAGTCGATACCGGGCAGGGCGACATTGGCGATATTGGCGTCGTCGAGGTTGCCGGATATTTCCAGTTTGACTGAGGCAGTTTTCAGGCTGATGGCGGTATGCACGTCGGCCAGGGCGAAATTGTCGAGCATGATGATGTCGGCGCCAGCGCCGAGGGCCTCGCGGTATTCCCCCAGGTTTTCCACCTCGACTTCCACCGCTTTACCCGGGGCGATTTGCCGGGCCTGATGGATAGCCGCGCTGATTCCGCCACAGGCGGCAATGTGGTTTTCCTTGATCAGGAAGGCGTCGTACAGGCCCATGCGGTGGTTGTGACAGCCGCCAACGGTGACGGCGTATTTTTGTGCCAGGCGCAGGCCGGGGAGGGTTTTGCGAGTATCGAGAATCTTGATGCCGGTGCCCTGCACTTTTTGCGCATAGCGGCGGGCGCTGGTGGCGGTGCCCGACAGGGTTTGCAGGAAGTTCAGCGCTGTGCGCTCGCCGGTGAGGAGGGCGCGGGCATTGCCGCTCAAGCGGCAGATTGTCTGGTCAGGGCTGATATCGGCACCTTCATCCGTCAGCCACTGGATAGTGATTGTCTCATCGAGTTGCCGGAAAACCTCATCAACCCAGGGGCGACCACAGAGCACCGCTGCTTCACGGGTGATGATGGTGGCTTCGGCGCGGGCGTCTGCGGGGATCAGCTGGGCGGTGATATCGCCACTGCCAATGTCTTCGGCGAGAGCCTCGGTTACGCGCTGGGTCAGGTCTGCCTGCTGGGCTGGGTTCATGGGTTGTGGTCGCTATCGGCTGTTTGGGGCGGCCTAGTATAGCAATGGTGGTGAGGTGTGCGAATTGTTTGCTTATTAATGCATTTTGCAACAAAAGTCCCATAAACATTTGACACTATGATATATATTGACAAAGAATGGATTGCAAATGGCCAGGGAGTGAGGTGTAAATCGTTGCGCAATCTGTCTGGTTGCTACTGAAGCAGGATAACTATAACGACGACAGGGGCAATATTGGCTCTATCCTGGATGAGAAAAATGAGAGATAAAGACGGTTATAAGGCTTCAACCCGCGCGGTGGTCTTGAGGGAAGGCAGCCCGAAGTATGGTTGATGACAACACTGATCCCGCCCAGGTGCCCTCCGCTGACAGTCGTCAGGCTCTTGTGGATGCACTACAGAACAAGACGGTACAGTTTCTTCAGGGCCTTCTGGAACCGCTCTTTACACGGATTGATGAACGGCTGTTCGACATTGCCAATAGCGCAACCTCCCAGCGCGAGCAGACACACTTTTTCGACACCATGCGTATGTTGCGCTTGCACCGTGATGATCTGGGCGCTGGAATCCTCGCTGCCGTCGCAGAGGCCTTCCGCAGTATTGGCCGCTCAATACCTGTAGGCGGTGCGGCTGAGGAAAGGCAGGATGATGAACTCTCCCTCGAGCTGGTCAAGAACGATGTTCTTGAGGAGATGATTACCCTCGACAACATGGTTTCCCGGGTGATTGCCCGCGCAGAGCCCGAGCTTGATTTGCTCACCAGGCGCCTGAGTTTCCTGGTGGGCCACAGCCTGCCTGAGGACGCCAATCCCTTTGTACCCGACTATTTGTGCGAGGGGTTTGCCAGGAAAACGGCATCGCTCAAGCTGGATTTTGAACCGAGGCTGGTGCTGTTAACGCTCTTCGACAGGATACTCTTCAAGGACTGGCCGGTACTGGTAAGGGAAAGCAACCATCTGCTGCGCGAAGCCAATATCCTGGCCGACCTGGAAAAACGCCGTCCCGCCATCAAGAAAGCTGCCGCAGCGCCAACACCGCCTGCGCACAATCCATCCGAGGCGGGAGCCGCGCCATCCGCCAGCACAGTGAATACTGCTCAGGCGGCGGGCCAGTACCCACCCAATGACACTCCAGGGCGCAACAATACAGATAGCGAAAGCCGGGCTGATACTGGCGGACCGGGAGCTGCCAGAGATGGGCTCGATAGGGGAAGCAGGCAGCCAGTATCGCCATCGCCCCTTGGTGACAAGCGTTTCGCTGACCCTGAGCATATCTACGCTGATGTACTGGCGGGTCTGCGCCGCCAGATCCATCAGCAGGCGCGTGCTGAACGAGAGTCAACAGACGAAGTTCCGGACCAGCAGCGAGCGGCATCATTTTCGCTGGGGGTGGATGAGCTGGCAGGCATTCTGTCCGCGTGGCGGGTTGGGGTAGAAAATCACCAGCTGCTGGAGACGCTTGCCAGTGAGGGGCTGGAAAGGGCCATTGGCGAAGTACTGGCCAGCAATAATCACAGCCTCGATTCACTCAATGACAGTGACCAAAGTATTGTCCGCTTGCTGGACAAGACCTTTGGCAGGCTTAACGCTCAGGCGCTCAACCCCCCGATACTCAATCAACTGGTGTTGAAGCTGGAGTTGCCTGCCACCTGGCTGGCGCTCAAGGATCCGATGTTCCTGGAGCGGCCAAACCACCCGGGGCGGCGTTTGATGAATGAGCTGTGCAAGGCCACCAGCACCCTGGCGGGGGAGGAGGCAGGTACTGCCGATCCATTGCAGCGCAAGATTGATGAGATCCTCGAGCGTCTCAATAGCTTTGCCGCCTCGATGAGTGAGTTAACCGGGCTGCTGACGGAATTTATCGATTTTGTCGAAAAGGACATGCGTCATCAGTCTGTTCGCGAACAGCGGGTGCTTGAAGAGGAGGAAGCCCAGTCCAGACTCACCGATGCCAACGGCCAGGTGGTGCGCATCCTCACCGACCGCCTGGTAAACCGGCGCTGGCCGCGCTTGGTGGTAACATTCTGTGAAAAGGCCTGGGCGCGGGTGCTGTTTCTGGCCTGTTTGCGCCATGGCTATCACAGCGCTGAGTGGCGCGATGCGCTTGGCTTGCTGGATCGCCTGTTGGTGCTGGTCTCCGCGCGCCGCAATCTGGAGGAATCCGAACTCGCCGGGTTGCTGGGCAGCATTGAGGAGAATCTTCACCATGTGGGCTATGATCGCGGTGAATGCCAGCATTACCTCGACAGTTTCCGCCTGTTTTTTGCCAGTCTGACCGATGACAGCAGTGCTGCCGACCATGACCATGCGCATCTGGACAACCTGGATGTGACGCTGCCCGGTGAAAAAGCCGAGCAGGATGCGGCACCAGAAGATCTCGATGTGGCCATGCTCGATGCGGTGGACACCCTGAAAAAAGGGACCTGGGTCGAGTTTCGGGACGAAGCCAACAACACCTCATTGCGGTGTAAACTGGCGGGAATGGTCAATTCGTCATCAAAGCTGGTGTTTACCAACCGTAAAGGCGTCAAGGTGGCGCAGGAATATCGTCACCGCATGGCGGTGAAAATGCAGCAGGGCAGGGTGATTGTGCTCGATAACTCCCATCTGTTTGACCAGGCATACGATCAGGCTATTGCTGAAATCCATGCCGATCTGAAAGAACGTTCTGCAAGCGGCTAATTGATTGAGGCTCGTGAGCGTATGAAAATTCGTGACGGCTGGTTGCTTGAGGCGGAACACCTGGTGTCCCCCAACTCTGATCACCGCCCCCCTGATGAATTGCCCAGCCTGCTGGTGGTTCACAATATCAGCCTGCCGCCTGGGCAGTTTGGCGGCGACCAGGTGCGGGACTTTTTTACCAATAATCTCGATGTTCAAGCGCATCCCTATTTTCAGGAGATAGCCGATATGCAGGTGTCCGCCCACCTGCTGATTGATCGTCTGGGTCATATCACCCAGTTTGTTTCCTTCCTTGAGCGAGCCTGGCATGCGGGCGCGTCCTGCTTTGCTGGCCGCGAACGCTGCAATGACTTTTCCATCGGCATAGAGCTGGAGGGAACCGATACGCTTCCCTATACTGATCGCCAGTATCAGGTGCTGGCGCAGGTGACGATCGCGTTGATGCGCGAGTACCCGGATATCAGCGTCGACCGGATCGTGGGTCATTGTGACATTGCGCCGGGGCGCAAAACCGATCCCGGTTCTGCCTTCGATTGGCATGGATTTCGCCGATTGTTGCCGGAGCCGTAGGTTTTGCAGCCAGGGAGTTGCCTGCTGTTTGGTTCGCGTCCAACCTGGCAATCCCGGCTATGCTGGCTTTTAGTCCCCTCCATTGTGGCTTGGAATACTCGCCCATTTAGCGAAATCTCTCCGGTTGGGGACAACCCGGGAGACAATCGAAACAGGTCGACATTTAATGGTGACTGTGAATTTTTGTTGATCCCGAGCAGGAGTGTTGTGTGACATTTTTAGTGTTGTTGCTGGCCATTGCTGTGTCCCGGGTTCACGGCCCGATGCCATCGCTACAGCGCGATGGCTGGTTCCAGAGCTGGTGGCGCTGGCTTGAGAGCCGCACTTGGTTGCAGGCCAGATCAATGGGTCACCTGGTTGTGGCCATTTTCGTGCCGGTGTTGGCTGTAGTACTGCTGCTGGCTGTGGCAAAAGGCTGGTTGTTCGGGCTGGCAGGCATTGCCATCAATCTGGTTGTGCTGTTTTATGCGTTCGGGCGCGAGGACGTCAATGCCCTGGCACAGGCCTACCGGGATGATCTGGAACGGGAGGATGTCCAAGCCGCATGGCATGACGCCGCAGGTTTTGACCCTGAACAGGATGAAAGTCCGGCGGAATCCTGGCCACAGCTCCATGATCTGACCCTGGAGCGTATCAGTTACCGCAATTTTGAACGCTACTTCCCGGTGATCTTCTGGTTTGTGGTGTTCGGCGCGCCCTGTGCGCTGCTCTACCGGCTCGTTTGCCTGGCTGCTGAAACTCACCGCGATGAAGCTGTAGAGTCTGACATTGAGGGCCATCTGCTGTGGGTGCTGGAATGGATTCCCCTGCGCTTGCTCGGACTGGTATTTGCCCTGGTGGGTAATTTCGCCACCACCATCCACCAGTGGCGTGAGATAGTCTTCTGCACCACCAGCACAACGGCGGCAAACCTGCGGCGCCTGACCAAAGGTGCACTGGAGATCGGATCGCAGGTGTCAGTCCATGCGGGTGCGCTGGAGATTGATGCGGTGGAGCAGCTGTATAGCCGTGCGTTAATGCTGACGCTGGGAGTGATCGCGCTGGTTACTATTCTGACGTGAATGGCTCCTGACATGAATGGCTCCTGGCATGAAAAGCGCCTGATTTGTCGCGTTATCCGTCTTTCATCAACCCCCTGACCTGAGCGGCATCCCTGACACCCATGAATCATCCGGCAACTGTTTCAACACGACGCAAGGCGATCGCTGTGCAGGCTGACATTTTTGCAGATCAACCCCATGGTCACTGAGCGTAGCTGGGGGCAGTCCCTGGCCGTGTACGGCCAGCCCCAGGTGCTGGCCCTGTTTTTCCTGGGGTTTTCCGCCGGGCTGCCGTTGCTGCTGGTGTTTTCCACCCTGTCTGCCTGGCTCACGGAAGAGGGTGTCAGCCGCACTGCCATCGGCTTTTTCGGCTGGGTGGGTGTGACCTACTCCATCAAGGTGCTGTGGGCGCCGGTGGTGGACAGGCTGCGGCTCCCGCTCCTCACCCGCCTGCTGGGCCAGCGCCGCAGCTGGATGCTGCTGGGCCAGGCCGGGGTAGTGGCGGGG
>LADM01000030.1 GCA_000961645.1 Gammaproteobacteria bacterium BRH_c0
ATCATCGGCCAGGACGACGCCAAGCGCGCCGTGGCCATCGCCCTGCGCAACCGCTGGCGCCGCATGCAGCTCAATGAAGACCTGCGCAACGAGATTACCCCCAAGAATATCCTCATGATCGGCCCCACCGGCGTGGGCAAGACCGAAATCGCCCGGCGCCTGGCGAAACTCGCCAATGCGCCTTTTATCAAGGTCGAAGCCACCAAGTTCACCGAAGTGGGTTATGTGGGCCGGGATGTGGAATCCATCATCCGCGACCTGGTGGAAAGCGCCGTCAAACAGCTCCGCGAGCAGGAAGTGGAGCGCGTCAAGCAGCGCGCCGCCGATGCCGCCGAAGAGCGCATCCTCGATGCCCTGCTGCCCCCTGCCAGGGGCGCTGCCCCGGAGGACAGCAGTTCATCAGCGGGAAGGCAGATTTTCCGCAAGAAACTGCGCGAAGGCGACCTCAATGACAAGGAAATTGAAATCAGCGTGAGCGCAGCCCCGGTGGGCGTCGAGATCATGGCGCCGCCCGGCATGGAGGAGATGACCAGCCAGTTGCAGAACATGTTTTCCAACATGGGCAGCGGCAAGAGCAAAACCCGCAAGATGACTGTCGCCAAGGCCCTGAAACTGGTCACTGATGAAGAGGCAGCGAAGCTCCTCAATGACGAAGACATCAAGACCCGCGCCATCAGCAGCGCCGAGCAAAACGGCATCGTCTTTATCGACGAGATCGACAAGGTGGCCAAGCGCGGCCAGACCTCCGGCGCCGATGTGTCCCGCGAAGGGGTGCAGCGCGACCTGCTGCCCCTGATTGAAGGCTGCACCGTAAGCACCAAGTACGGCATGATCAAAACCGATCACATCCTGTTTATCGCCTCCGGCGCCTTCCACTTTTCCAAGCCCTCGGACCTGATCCCCGAGCTGCAGGGCCGCCTGCCGATCCGGGTCGAGCTGGAATCCCTGAGCGCGGGCGATTTCGAACGCATTCTCACCGAACCCAACGCCTCCCTCACCGAGCAGTACCGGGAGTTACTGGCCACCGAGGGGCTGGCCATTGAGTTCACCGCAGATGGCGTGCGGCGACTTGCCGAGATCGGCTGGGAAGTGAACGAACGCACCGAGAATATCGGCGCTCGCCGACTGCACACGGTGATGGAGCGTTTGCTTGAAGAGGTCTCTTTTACCGCCTCGGACCTTGCCAGCGTAGGCCAGAAAATTGTGATCGACGCTGCATTTGTCGATCAGCACCTCGGCGAGCTGGCGCAAAACGAGGATCTCTCGCGCTTTATCCTCTGAGGCGAGAGCCTTCATAACATTTGCGCCCCGGGCATTTATGGCTGAATATCCCCCGACACAATAAAGCCATAAATCACCGCAAGGGAGGGAACGCCCGTGTTTGCAGTGCTCGCACCCATCTGGATTGGCCTGGCCATTATGACGGCGTCGCTGGTCGGCGCCTTTTTGGTTGCTCGCCTTGTTCACCCCAGCTCTACGCCTGGCCGCGTACTGCGTTATCTGTCAGTCGGAATAGTGCTGCTCTTTGCCCTGCAAGTTGCCCTGGTGGCAACTCTTGGCGCTGTCGGCGCCGAGAAGCTGGTTGGCCCGCTGTTCCTGCCCTTGAACGCCGCACTTGGCTGGAGCGCTGCGGCTGCGGCGGGGTTTCTGATCCTGACCCGCAGTGAGCGACTGGGCCGCTGGTGGCCGCTGATCGGGCTGCTGGTGGGTGTATTGACCATCGCTTTATTCCTGTATCGCGTCGCTGTGCGCGATATCGTGGAAGTGGCCCAGGGCCAGGCGGAAACCCCGGCCATGACAGTTCAGCAAAACGGCCCTTCTGCCTATCTGATTGCCCCGTCCTTTACCAGCAACCTTATCAGCATCTTTGATTTGCGCACCAATACAGCGGTGAAAACCATCCCCCTCGGCTCCAGGGGGGCGTGCTGTGTGTATCCACTGGCGAGCGGAGAAAAGGCCTATGTGGTATCGGGGCTTGATCCCCATGTCAGCGTGCTCGATATGCACAGCCTGGAGATTGTCAAACGCATTGAACTCAGTGATATCTGGGCGGAAGCCGGCAGCCGGGTGCAGGCGGATGACCGGATGTTCTGGGTCGGCGAAATCGGCAAGGCCTATGTGGAAGGCATTGATACCCGGACTGAAGAGATTGTGCACTCCTACCCAGGCGGTGGTGGCGCCATGCACGTCAGCCCCGACGGGCAATACCTCTACAGCCTGATGACCGAGGGCGAGGCCCCGGTGTTTAGCGTGCGCGACCCCGCAACGGGAAAGCAGGTTGGCGCGCTGACTGTGCCAGTGGAGCAGGGGGAAGTGCCCTCCAGCATCATGATCAACCCCCAGGGCAGCAAGGCCTACCTGACATTTTTCTCCAAACAGGGCGGAGCGGTGGTGATTGATTTGCACAATCCCCTGCAACCCCGCTATATAAAGACCATCCGCACTGGGGCGATCACCCTGGTTGGCACTTTTGACCCCGAGGGCAATACCCTGTGGCTGCCAAATACAGGTGCCGGGACACTGTCGATTGTCGATGTAAAAACAGATGACATAGTCCACACCATTGATCTCAGGCGCTATGTCAGCACTGTCGAGTTTGCCGGCGACTACGCCTATATCGCCCAGAGCCCGTCGATTCGCCAGCCCACCTATATCCTCTCTGCCATCCAGACGGCTCTGGGGGGTCATACCGGGCGGGCTGCTGGCGCCGCCAGAGGGTGCGACAACCTGGCGGCCAGGGCTGGAAACCCCCGCCGAAATTGTCACCTATAACCGCCACACTTTTCAGCGAGTACCAGTCGCAGCCATGTCGATTCCGTCGACGACCTTTACCATGGGTGTTGTGAAACTGCCGGAATAAACCAATACTTCCGACCCTTTTAAGCAAAGACAGGTGCCATGAAGCCAGACAAAATCAAACTCAGGAAAGACGGCAAGTCACTGGAACTCAGCTTCCCCGGTGCTGAAGCCCAGGCCCTCAGTGCCGAAATGTTGCGGGTGCACTCCCCCAGCGCCGAAGTGAAAGGCCACGGCCCCGGCCAGGAGGTACTGCAATGGGGCAAGCTCAACGTGGCCATCACCGCCATTGAGCGCTCCGGCAATTACGCCATTCGCCTCACCTTTGACGACGGCCACGATACCGGGATTTACAGCTGGGATTACCTCTATGACCTCTGTGTCAACGCTGAGCGCCACTGGCAGGTCTATCTGGACAAGCTGCAACAGGCAGGCAAAACCCGCGATCCACAGGTCCAGGTTGTAAAATTTATGGAGCCCTGAAATCTGTTGCGGAATATCGCTGTATCACAATCAATATATCAAAGGGCAGGGAGCCCGGAGGATTGACCTGCTTGCAGGACAGGCGGCATGATTTGGCGGCGAAAGCAACTTTGGCGGCATCAGCAAGCGCTACACTGGCCATCAATGCCAATCCGGCAACCCCCGGCCAGAATGAAGTACACTGTGAAACCCGTGTGATAGACACAAACCGCTCTACAAGGACATGACAATGCCCAAAATAACAGTCCTGCTCAGCCTGATGGCCCTGCTGATCTCCGGCTGTTCCGCCATTCCCTCAAGCTATCGAGAAACCTGTAAAAACGAGGTGAATACCGCCTGGCGCGAGATGAATATTGCCAAGGCGGATGGCTTTGCAGGTACGATCAGCTACACCAAGGCACTGGGCCTGATCACCACTGCCCGCACCATGCAAACCGTTGAAAACTTCGATGGTTGTATCAAAAATGCGCGGAAAGCGCGCTTTTATACCCAGGAATCACGGGCTGGCCGCTAATTGTCTGCGCTCAACCAGCCCTAGCCAACGCAATAGGTTCGGCCCACCCCCCATTGCAGGGGGCATTGCACGCCCGGCCTTGAAAGCCTTACAAAAACCCTTCGAGCTTGCCCAACCCAAGGCTGACGGCACCCAGCACCATCACCACCACCCACAACCAGAACAGCAACAGCCAGGGTCGAAACGGCTTGCGCGGCACCTGCTGAACCGGGCCGGACAGGTACTCCTGCACCCGTTGCATATCTTCTTCGCTCAGCTTGGGGGGATATTGATCGGTCATGGGCTTACCTCAAATACGTGTAAAAACAGGATATCCAACTGTAATCAGCGACCATTGTAACTGTCGGCGCAGATAGCGTCCCTAATTTGATGACGATTCGGGCAGGGAAATCCATTGTGCGGCGGCGCGATAATCCCCGCTCGGAATAAAGGGGATCTCGCCCAGCAATGGCGCCGCCAGCCAATGATTGAGGGTGGCGCGGTTTTCCCGGTAGCGCGGCATTTCACCGGCCACGCTGTTGGCAACCCAGCCCGCCAGTGTCAGGCCGTCGCGGTGGATGGCCTCGGCACTGAGCAGCGCGTGATTGATGCAGCCGAGTTTCATGCCCACCACCAGAATCACCGGAAAACCCAGGGCGCGTGCCAGATCGGCAAAACTCTCGCTGTCATTGAGCGGCACCCGCCAGCCACCTGCCCCTTCGACCAGCAAAAAATCCCCTTCGCCGCAGAGCAACGGGCGACACTGCTCCATCAACGACGCCACCGTCAGTTCAATGCCCTCCTCCCGCGCGGCAATATGGGGGGCAATGGCTTCCCTGAGGCAGACAGGATTGACACTGTTGTAGGCAAACCGTTGACTGCTGGCCTGCTGGAGAGTCAGGGCATCGTCATTGCGCCAGCCCTCAGCGGTTTGCTCCGCACCCGCCGCCACGGGTTTGAGGGCTGAGGTGCGCAGCCCCAGCTGGGCAGCCTTGAGCAACAGGGCTGCGGCGACAAAGGTCTTGCCCGCATCGGTATCGGTGCCGGTGACAAAATAGCTTTTCACCTTTCACCCTGACGCGGAGGCGTTTCATTCTTGCGTGCTACAAGAGTGAGAATCTCCCAGCTGGCGGGCAACCCCTGCCCTGTGCGCCGCGCTTCATAGGCGCTCTTGAGCGCTTCAATCTGACGGCGGCCGGTCAGACCATTGTTGCGACCGCGATTGACATTGTGGGCGCCCAGGCCTTTTAGCTCCTGGGTGAGATCCCGCAGCTGGGGGTAATAATTGACCCGCGTTTCGCTGCGGGCGGAGCAAATACTGAAACCGGCATTGATGGCCGCTTGCTGCAAATCGTCCATGGCGGTAAAGCGGTTGACATGGACATAGCGGTCCACCGCTTCCCAGGCATCGCGCAACTCCCCGAGGCTGGCGGGGCCAACGCTGGAAAATACCACCCTGCCGTCACTGCGCAGCACCCGGTACAGTTCCGCCATCAGGCCATTCAGGTCCTGGCACCACTGCAGGGCAAAGTTGGAAAACAGCAAATCAATGCTGGCGTTGCCGACAGGCATCGCCTCCGCGTCGCCGCACACCCAATGAATACCGGCAGCGCGATTTTCCCGGGCATAACGGGACATGCCCTCCGCCAGGTCAATTCCCACGCAGGTGGAGCCGGGGAAGCGCGCCAGCAGCTGTTCGGTGAAATAGCCGGTGCCGCAACCCAGGTCTGCCACCACCGCAGGGGCATCGGCGTCGGTGTCGGTGTCGATGTCGGCAAGAAGATCCAGCAAATCGCGGCCCACCGCTTGCTGGAGGTGAGCTACCTGGTCGTAAGTGGCAGCGGCACGGCTGAAGGACTCGGCGATCCTGGCCTTGTCGATATGATAGGCATCGCTATCAGCCGCCAATTGCCGGACAAAATCGATCATCGTATCTGCCAGCAACTGCGGTGCAGACAGCTGTGGCACATGGGCCACGTCGTCAAGCACCTTGACCCTCAGGCCGTCACTGAGAGCCTCGATAGCCTCCGCAGCTGCCACTGGCACCAGCTGGTCGCCAGCGCCAAAAATATGCAGGGAAGGAGCCGCCAGCCGGGCCAGGGCCTGGCGGTTATCGAGCTTGCCCAGCAGTTGCAGGGCATCGTTCCAGCAGGGTCTGACCGCTGTTTGCAGCGACCTCAGAGAACGCAATACGCTGCGCTCCTGGCGATCCCCCAGCGACTGGAGCGCGGCAAACTGCTTGAGACAGGCAGTGGAATCAGAGCTGAAATGGCCGCTGAAATCCCTGAACACGGGCGCCGACATAGCGCTGGGCCAGCCGTCGCGGGCAACAAAACTGGCGTTGGTGGCAATAGTCACCAGCGCCTGAACACGGCCTGGATGGCGATCAGCAAAGGCGGTGGCGAGCATTCCTCCCAGAGACCAGCCCACTACCAATGACTTGTCAGGCAGGGTGCTGGCCAGCTGGTCGAGCAGGTTGTCCAGCTGCCAAGGGGCTTCAGGGGAAGCACCAAAGCCCGGCAAATCCACAGTAATCACCGCACACTGGCGCTGCAAAAGCGGCACCAGATCGTGCCATACAGTGCTGTCGCTGCCCCAGCCGTGAAGCAGTACCAGCGGACATTCACTGCTGATATTTCCCGTTGCGGGCCAGTATTGGCTGGCCAACGCCGAGATGTTGGGCAGACCGGCATTCACGGCGCTGCGCCCTCCGTGTCAGCGGCAAAAGTGCCTGCTGCGGCGCTGGCAAAGGCCGCGGCGAGTGCATCGAGCAGTATGGTGACCTGCTCCTCGCTGTGATTGGCATTGAGGGTAATGCGCAGGCGGGCACTGCCCCTGGCCACGGTGGGGTAGCGGATGGCGCCCACATGAATGCCCTCGTCAAAGAGAGCGCTGGCAATGGCCATCACCCGCTCGTCGTCACCTACCAGCAAGGGCTGAATGGGAGTAAAGGAATCCATCAGGGGCAAACCCAGCTGTTGGGCGCCCTGGCGGAAGCGGGCGATCAGGCTGTGCAGTTTTTCCCGGCGCCAGGATTCTGCGCCAATCAGACGCAAGCTGGCGCGGGTAGCAGCGGCCACAGCGGGTGGCATAGCGGTGGTGTAGATATAGGGTCGGCTGAACTGGATCAGGTATTCGATCAGGGTGTCACTGCCCGCCACAAAGGCGCCAAAGGTGCCAAAGCCCTTGCCCAGGGTACCCATCAGGATGGGCAGTTGGGCAGTGGTCAGGCCAAAGTGCTCGGCAATGCCGCCGCCGTTGTCACCCAGTACGCCAAAGCCGTGGGCGTCGTCCACCATCAGCCAGGCATTGTTGCGTTCGCACACGGCGGCCAGTTCCGGCAGGGACGCCAGGTCGCCATCCATGCTGAATACGCCGTCGGTGACCACCAGACTGCGGCGGCAGTCAGTATTGGCCAGACGTTTTGCCAAATTGCCACCATCATTGTGGTGATAACGCTGGAAGCGGGCACCGCTCAGCAGGCCACCATCGAGCAGCGAGGCGTGGTTGAGGCGGTCTTCAAACACTCCATCGCCCTTCCCGGTCAAGGCGCTAATCACCCCGAGATTGGCCATATAGCCGGTGGAATACAGCAGTGCCCGCGGGCGTTGGCAAAAATCCGCCAGCTCCTCTTCAAGGGCATGGTGTTCACTGGAATGGCCGCAAATCAGATGTGAAGCGCCACTGCCCACGCCAAAATCCCCGGCGGCTTTGTGAAACGCAGCGGTGACTTCAGGGTGAGCCGCAAGCCCCAGATAATCGTTACTGCTAAAGGCCAGCACCTGGCGGCCATCCATCACCACCGTGGCGGACTGGGACGAACCCAGCACCTTGCGGGTGCGCTGCAGGTGGGCGCGGCGGCGCTCTTCGAGCAGCGGGCCCAGGACCCCGTCCAGCGCCATCAGACTATTGCTTAGTAGTTTGGGCGTTGTAAAACAGCCCGGCGCTGCGGGCCTCATCCACCTGTTGCAACAGGGCCGCTTCCTGCTCATCACTGTGCTGGTGAGTGGCGAACTGCTGGGGGCGAATGCCGAGGCGCTTGAGCAGGGTCATGTCGCTGTCGGCCTTGGGATTGGGTGTCGTGAGCAGTTTTTCACAGTAGAAAATCGAGTTGGCACCGGCCATAAAAGCCAGCGCCTGCATCTGGTCGTTCATCTCTTCACGGCCAGCGGAGAGCCGCACATGGGACTGAGGCATGAGGATACGGGCCACGGCGATGGTGCGGATAAAATCGAAATGATCGAGATCGGCCTGGTTTTCCAGGGGCGTGCCTTTGACCTTCACCAGCATATTGATGGGCACGGATTCAGGGTGGTGGGGCAGGTTGGCGAGCTGCACCAGCAGCCCGGCGCGGTCGCTGTCCTTTTCCCCCATGCCGACGATACCGCCTGCACAGACTTTCATACCGGCGCTGCGCACGTGGCTGAGGGTTTCGAGGCGATCCTGGTAGGTGCGGGTGGTGATAATCTCGCCGTAGAATTCAGGGGAGGTATCGAGATTGTGGTTGTAGTAATCGAGTCCGGCCTCGGCCAGCTGGTGTGACTGCTCCTCGTCGAGCATGCCCAGGGTCATGCAGGTTTCCAGCCCCAGAGCTTTCACCTCACGCACCATTTGCAGCACGGCGGGCATATCCTTTTTGGTGGGCGAACGCCAGGCGGCGCCCATGCAGAAGCGGCTGGCGCCGCTGTCCCGTGCGGCCCGCGCTTCGCGCAATACCTCTTCGATTTCGAGCAGCTTTTCCTTTTCGAGGCCGGTGTCATAATGGCCGCTCTGGGGGCAGTATTTGCAGTCCTCGGGACAGGCCCCGGTCTTGATGGACAGCAGGGTGCTGAGCTGGATTTCATTGGGATCAAAAAACTGGCGATGGACCGTCTGGGCCTGGTACAACAGGTCGTTGAAGGGAAGGGCGAACAGCGCCAGCGCCTCCTCGCGGGTCCAGTCATGGCGGACAGGCGTTTGCTGCTGGGGAAAAGGGGCTTTCGCGATACTGTTCATGGTGGTTTTCCGTTCAATGGCGGTCAAGGTAATGGCTGCAATGATAACGGCGCCCTTAATGCTGTCAACCTTAAACGGACTTACAGGTTAACAAGAGATGAATCTATACCCTTTGCTGCGACGCCCTTTGTTGAGACGTCCTTTGTTGAAACAATTTGGCTACCGCCTTTTCCCCGGTCTTTGCCTGTGCTGCAACCTTCCCTCCGGCCGGGATATTGATCTGTGCCAAGGCTGCGAGGCGGCACTGCCCGCCATCGGCCACCGTTGCCAGATCTGCGCTCTGCCCCTGCTACACACTGCCATCTGCGGCGAATGCCTTAACAAACCGCCCGCCTTTACCAACATAATCGCCTGTTACGCCTACCAGTCGCCTGTAGCAGAGCTGATCCTTGCCCTGAAAAACCATCGCAATCTGGCGACGGGCAGTATGCTGGGGCAACTGCTGGCGGATCGCATTCGCGCGACTATCCCGCGCCAGCAATACCCCAATCTGATTATTCCGGTACCGCTGCACTGGCGGCGGTCACTGGTGCGGGGCTTCAATCAGTCCCTGGAACTGGCCCGACCGGTTGGCCGCGAGCTGGAAATTGCCGTTGCCCGCAACAGGGTCAAGCGTATCCAGCCCATCACCCAGCAGGGCCGCAACAAGGACGCCCGGCGCCGCAATCTGCGCCAGGCATTCCGCGTTGTCGGTAATGTGCGCGGTTTGAGGTTGGCGATAGTGGACGATGTAGTCACCACCACCGGCACCACCAGGGCCATGGCGGCAGTATTGATGGCCGCCGGGGCAAGCCGCGTCGATATCTGGTGTATTGCCCGCACCCCGCTGGAAAAATAGCGGTTGCGCCCTGATAATGCCCCTTTGCCGACTTAATACCCTTTTGCCGACTGTGAGCAGCCCCATGCCCGATTTATGCCTTGTGACACTCTGGGACAGAATACTGATTGAAACCCGCGAACTGGTAAAACAGGAGCCGGTGCTGGCGAGTTTTTTCCACGCCACCATTCTCAACCACAAGACCATGTCGGCAGCCCTCAGTTTTCACCTCGCCAACAAACTCGGCAGCGATATCACCCCGGCGCTGATGCTGCGCGAGGTGCTGGATCAAGCGTTTGCGGAGGATCCCTCCATTATCGAAAGCGCCCGCTGCGATATCCTCGCCACCTATGAGCGGGATTCCGCCTGCAATGACCTCGCCACGCCGTTTCTGTATTTCAAGGGTTTTCACGCCCTCGAATCCCACCGCGTGGCCCACTGGCTGTGGACACAGGGGCGGCGTTCACTGGCGCTGGTGCTGCAAAACCGTATTTCGGTGGTGTTTGGTGTCGACATCCACCCCGCTGCCCGCATGGGCAAAGGTGTGATGCTCGACCACGCCACCGGCATTGTTATCGGCGAAACCGCCGTGGTTGAGGATTGCGTGTCGATCATGCAGTCGGTAACCCTGGGTGGCACCGGCAAGGAAACCGGCGATCGTCACCCCAAGGTGCGCAAGGGCGTGCTGCTCGGCCCCGGCGCCAAAATCCTCGGCAATATCGAGATCGGCCAGGGCTCAAAAGTGACCGCTGCCAGCGTGGTGCTAAAAGCCGTGCCGCCCCACTCCATCGTTGCCGGAGTACCCGCCCAGGTAGTGGGCCAGGCGCGCAGCGCCGATCCTGCCGAGCAGATGGATCAAGGCCTGAGTGGCTGTTTGTGTGACTGAAAGTACAGGGAAGATGAGCGACGGGAGAAGGGAGACAGGAAAAAGCCCCCGAATCTGGCAGATAAGCGAGACTGGATTTTATTCAGTAAAAGGCAAAACCTCTTCGATGCGATCAATATCGAGAAGACGCATCAATAAACGGTCCACCCCGAGCGCCACTCCGGCACAGGCTGGAAGCCCCGCATCCAGCGCCGCCAGCAAGCGCTGATCCGCAGCTCTGGGTTTTTTGCCACTGCGCTGGCGCAGTTCGATATCGGCGTCAAAGCGCTGGCGCTGCTCGGCGGCATCGGTCAGCTCGAAATAGCCGTTGCCGATTTCCATACCATCGATAAACACTTCAAAGCGCCGCGCCACGGTCACACCCTCTGCGTCCTGGTCAAGGCGCGCCAGAGCCGCCTGGCAGGCGGGGTAGTCGCTGATGATGACCACCCCGGTATGCAGGGTCGGCTCCACCACAAAGCTGAACAGCAGATCGAGGCAAGTGGAGCGGCTTTCCTGCTGCCAGTCACCGCTGCAGGCCCGGGATGCCAGCTGCCGAAGAACGTCGAGGTCGACTGAGTGGGGATCAAACCCGGTGGCATCAAAAAAAGCCTCGCGATAGGTGATGCGCCGAACTGTACTGAAGCGCGGAGCCAGTGCCGCCAGCAGCTGTTCAATTTCAGCGATCAGCTGCACCTCATCCCAACCGGGGCGATACCACTCCAGCAGGGTGAATTCCGGATTGTGGCGGCTGCCCTTCTCATCATCCCTGAACACCTTGCTCAGGGAATAGATGGGGCCGCTGCCCGCTGCCAGCAGGCGTTTCATAAAATATTCGGGGGAGCTTTGCAGATGGCGGAGCTGGCCGCACACCAGCACTTCGATGGTGTCGATATTGGGTTCGGTCACGCCGCACTCACCCAGCACCGGGGTATCAACTTCCATCACCCCCTGCACCATAAAAAAAGAGCGGATCCGGGCCAGCAGATCTGCTCTTTTTTGCAGGGTTTGCAGGGTTGCGGTGGGTTGCCAGCCTGTCATCTCAGGACTCTTCTCACCGTAAGCCGATTGGCCTC
The DNA here is from genome assembly GCA_000961645.1 of Gammaproteobacteria bacterium BRH_c0. Taxonomy (GTDB): domain Bacteria; phylum Pseudomonadota; class Gammaproteobacteria; order Pseudomonadales; family Porticoccaceae; genus NAT127. Next base: position 11,526 of record LADM01000030.1, read on the forward strand.
AGTCCCGCGCCCGACCCTGGTATTCACCATTGCGGGTATCTACCTTGATCACATCGCCGGGATTGAGGAACAGGGGTACCTTCACCACTGCACCGGTCACCAGTTTTGCTGGCTTGGTGCCGCCCTGGGCCGTATCACCGCGCAGGCCGGGGTCGGTCTCGACAATTTCCAGCTCGACATGGTTGGGCGGGGTGATCGACAGCGGCGCACCGTTGTAGAGGGTGACGATGCAGGTATCCTGTTCCTTGAGCCACAGTGCCGCGTCACCGACGATAGCCGCACTGGCCTGGTGCTGGTCGAAGGTGGTCGGCTCCATAAAGTGGAAAAATTCACCGTCGTTATAGAGGTACTGCATATCGCGGTCGCTGACATCAGCGCCTTCCAGTGTCTCACCGGATTTGAAGGTGCGCTCCCAGACCCGTCCGGTTCTGAGGTTGCGCAGCCTGACTCGGCTGAACGCCTGGCCTTTGCCGGGTTTGACAAATTCGTTCTCAACAATGGAACAGGGGTCCCCGTCGAGCATCACTTTCAACCCGGAGCGGAATTCACTGGTAGAATAGTTGGCCATTCTTGCCTCATGTAAGATCAGTAGGAATTTAAAGGCCGCCATGATAACCCAGACCGCCGCTACATGGCAGACACCTGCCCAGATTGAGACGCTGCCCTTAAATGAGGAACGGTCCTGGAAACAAGAACTGAGCGGCGCCATTACCCGGGCAGACGAACTGCTGTCCCTTCTCGACCTTGCTGACAGCCCACTGGCCCGCTCAGTGACTGCCATGCCGGACTTCCCCTTGCGGGTTCCCCTGCCCTACGTACAGCGTATGGAAAAAGGCAACCCCGATGATCCTTTGTTGCGCCAGGTACTGCCGGTCAGCCAGGAGCTTGTGGTCGCCCCGGGCTTTAACAGCGACCCCCTGGAGGAAGCACAGTACAACCCGGTGCCCGGTATCGTCCACAAATACAGCGGCAGGGTGCTGCTGATTACCAGCCCGGCCTGTGCCGTACACTGCCGCTACTGCTTTCGTCGCCACTTTCCCTATGAGGACAACACCCTCGGCAAGTCCCAGTGGCAACAGGCGCTGGACTATATCGCAGGCAACAGTTCCATCCGCGAGGTGATTCTCAGCGGCGGCGATCCGCTTGCCGCCAACGACAACCACTTGCACTGGCTGGTCGACCAACTTGCCGCTATCAAGCACGTACAGCGGCTGCGGGTACACACCCGCTTCCCGGTGGTCATTCCGTCGCGCATTGACGCTGATTGTCTTGCCTGGCTGACCGCTACCCGACTGACGACAGTGGTGGTGCTGCATATCAATCACGCCAATGAAATTGACGACGACGTGGCAGCCATGATTCAGCGCCTGCGTGGCAGCGGCATTACGGTGCTCAATCAGGCGGTTCTGCTCAAAGATGTCAATGACGAGGTTCAGACACTCACCGCACTCAGCGAGCGCCTGTTTGAAAACGGTGTACTGCCCTATTACCTGCACTTGCTCGACCCGGTGTCGGGGGCCAGTCACTTTGATATTGCCAACCCTCAGGCCATGGCGTTGTACCGCGATTTGCAGGCGCAACTGCCCGGTTATCTGGTGCCGAGGCTGGTGCGGGACACCCCCGGTGCAGCGGCAAAAACCCTGGCTTTTTAGTTCGGGCCCCGCGCCCTGCACTGGACAAGCTGCCAGACAATGTGAAATAGTCAGTCAAAGATCGATACCAGCGAATCTTGCATTTAAGACAGCTCCATCACCAGCGGGATAATCTGCACCCATGGATGAGCCACATTTCAGTTCTGCCGCCCTGATCGCCAGGCTCAGCCTGCCACCTCAGGCGCTACCGGCCCTGTCTTTCTGTGCCACCTCCCGGGAAGGGGTTGAGGAATTTATTGCGGACCTGCCCCGCACCAACACCGCTGAAGTGCTCAATCGCCTCTACAAGGCACTGCCTGAAATTGCCGCCGTATCCCTTGATGTTGACAGCAAAACTGCGCTGCTGGAATTGATACGCCCGATCGTTCTCGAGTACACCGCCAAACTCACGGCAAAACTGGCTATCAATGAAAAGAACACCCGTCAGGTTTCCCTCAGCCTGGCTCTGCTGAAGAATCTGGCGCTGGGTTACAAATCGGTTGCTGTGGCCGCGTCGGCCAAAGCGGCGGAGCAGCCTCAGCAGTTGGCCAGCGATCTTCACGCCGCGATTACAGTGCTGAGCACAATGCTCACCACCTGCTGGGAGTGTTTTTTCAACCCGCCTAAAAACCTGTGGCTGGAACTCCACAGCCTCTACTTGCTGGCCCGGGCCCACAGGGTTGAATCCCTGACCCTTTTCTCGGCCCAGGCAATGGCCAACCCGGCCCTGAGCCCGCGGGCGCCCTACCTTCGCATCCTGCTGGCAGCCGCAGCAGATCCATCGCGCTTTACTCCCCAGGATCTCAAGCTGCTGTTGGCCTTCCTCGACAACCACGCCCATCTGGCCACACTGGGCGGTTCGGACCTGAACGGCTTGTTCACCATTGATACCGACAGCGATCAGGGACCAATCCTCAGCGCCAAAATGCGCCACCCTCAACCCTGGCATTTGCAGCTGCGCAGTGAGGAGTTGGCTAAATACGTTGACCAGCATTCAGGGGCGGGGAGACCTTCCACTCTGCCGCCGCGATTGTCGCGACAGATAAGTCGTTACTGGTCCAGGGAGGTGGTACGCCAAGATGAACACCTCGATGACAAAAGCACGGTTACCGCTCTCTTTGGCCTCAGCCGACTGCACCGGCAGCTGACCAAAACACGCAATATTGAAGACTTTGTAGCCAAATCCGAATTGGTCACCTTCAACCGGTTGCGCCACGAGAGCAACCCCGAACCTGACATTCTCTCCATACCGGAGAAGATCTGGCACGATGCCCCGGACCGGGACAAGCCCATCCAGGGAAGCTGGCTGCGCCCCGCCGAAATCAACCCCGACCAGCCCATCACGTTTGTCAGCAGGAACGCTACTCAAGAACCGGAAGCAGTGAAGGATTTCAGCGCGATTCGCACCAACATGAGTCGCAATGGCGCCTGTATTGAGCTGGCCTCCCCACCTGAGAACCTGACTCCCGGCGAACTGGTCGGCATCAAAAGCAGCGACGCCAGCCAATGGCGTATCGGACTGGTGCGCTGGACGCGCATAACCCCGCAGCTCTCGCGCCTGGCTGGCATCGAATTTTTCGGTAAAAATATTATCCCCTGTGCGGTGGCGCTGGCGGGCGAGACAGTCACTAACTATCGTTATTTTCCCGGACTGATCCTGCAAAATCGCGATCAAAGCCGCGAGTTGTTACTGCCCTCCATCCCTTTCACCGAGCAGGCCAGAGTCGTCATCCTGACCAGCAAGGCCAAAGGAAATGGCAAACTCCTGGAGATTCTGGAATCTACTTTCCACCTCTCCATTTTCAAACTTGATCATTGATCCAGCCCCGCCGCAGAGTGAAGAGAACAACCGGGGGAGTAGTGACGGCGGGAGATTTGCCTATATACTCAACCGAAGTCACCCAGTGAACAGCAACCCGGACACCTCATACTGACGCATGGAAACTGAAAGCGATATCTCTCTGCTGCTGGTCCACGACAATGTGGACGAAGCCAACCGGCTGGTCAGCCTGCTGCGCAATGCCAATTACCGCGTCGACCCCCATTACGCCGGCACCGCCAGTGATCTCAACAGGAAAATTCAGGAACGCAACTGGAAGCTGGCCTTTGTCCAGTATGCCGCGCAAAGTGTTCCCGCCAAGACCGTCTTCCACCAGGTACGTCGCCTGGCCAAGGATATTCCCATTATCCTCATTATCGATGCCCACGATCCCAGCCTGATCGTCGATGGTCTCAAGATGGGTGCCGCCGACGTCATTCCCATGGATGAGGACCAGCACCTGATCCAGGTGGTTGAGAGAACCCTCCACGACCTTGAACAACGGCGCCGCCAGCGTTACTGGAAGCGCCGCTTTGCGGAATCGGAAAACCGCTTTGAAAGCCTGATCAGCAGCTCGCAGGATGGTATTGCCATTATTCAGGAAGGCACTTATGTGCTGGTCAATGGTGCCTACGCCGACTACTTCGGTCACTCCAGCCCGGACGAGATGAATCTGCTGCCAGTGATGGACAGCATCGCCAAAACAGAACAATTTGATTTCAAAAAATATCTGCGGCCCCTCAGCGAAGACAATGCCATGGATATTGAAACCATTCAGTTTCAGGCAGTGAAAGCAGACAACTCGTCATTTCCGGTGCGCGCCGCGCTGTCCCAGGTGGACTTCCATGGCGAACCAGCGTTGCAGCTGCTCATTAAGAAGGATTTTATCGGCCACACGGCCAGCTCAGCGCGGGGCGACATGCCCTATACAGAGATTTTGCTGGAGGCCGATAGCAGTAAAATCCGTCTCAACGAGATGCTTGAATCCATCAACAGTGCCATTCGCCGCGCTGCCCGCAGCGGCGAGGATGCCTTGCTGTACTACCTGCAGATTGACAACCACGACACACTGCAGAAAAAGCTCGGCATCAAGACCACCGAAGAAGGCACTATCCAGCTGGCCCATTTCCTCGAAAGCCGCACAGCAGATGCGGTCAGTTTTGGTCGTATCCGCGAAGATGCCTTTATCCTGATTGGCAACAACATGGACAGCAATGACAGCCTGGCCTTTGCGCGCAAGTTGCTCAGTGATGTGTCGAGCCAACTGTTTGACACCGGTGACAGCAGTTTCTCCTGCACCCTGAGTATCGGCATCGCCACCATCAACGAGACCAGCACTTCCGCCGACGACTGCCTGGAAAACTGCCTGCAGGCCATTGCCACGCTGCACAAGAGCGGTGGCCCGGGTGGCAACAATGCCGAATTCCACGAGCCGGTCTACACCCTTTCTTCACCCGACATGAGCACCTCGGAGCTCGTCGCCATCGGCAAGCAACTGATCAGCAAGGACAAGGTTGATCTGCTGTTTCAGCCGATTATCTCCCTGCAGGGCATGGCTGATGAATTTTATGAAGTGCGGATGGATATCAAATCCGAGGCCTTTGACAGCACCAAGCCCGATGACTTCCTGCACCGGCTGTTTGCCACCGAGGTGGGCCGGGAACTGGACAGGCAGGTGATCGAGAAGGCCCTCAAAAGGCTGGAAATGCAACTCAAAACTGCGCCCAAAACCCGCCTGTTTCTCAGCCTCAATGAAGCCACGATTGCCGACCCGCAGTTTCTGCCGTGGATAAGAAACATCCTGGGCAGCTCGGCAGCACCAGCGCACAAGCTGGTATTCCAGCTGCGGGAAATCGATATCGGTCGCCAACTTGGCAAAGCGGCAGCTCTGATTGACGGCTTGCGGGCACTACAGGCAAAAACGGCACTTACCCACTTTGGCCTGGCCATCAACCCCATGGCCATGCTCAACAAACTGTCCGTCAATTTTGTGAAAATTGACGGTCTGCTGGTGGAAAAAACCCAGAAGGGTTCGGAAGCCATGCAGAACCTCACCACCATGATCGAAACTCTGAAGACTGAAGGTCAAATGGTGATCGTGCCGCATATTGAGACAGCTGCGATTATTCCCGCCCTGTGGCAAGCCAAGGTGGACCTGATTCAGGGTCATTATGTCCAGGCGCCCCAGGCGGAAATGAACTACGATTTTTCCGAAGGTTGATCGACGCCATTCAACCCGGAAAAATCAGTGCGCCGTTCTTTTTTATATCTGGCGTCTTATATCTGGGTGTCCCTGTCACGGATCCCCATCAGGTACAGAATCCCGTCCAGCCCCAGTTGTGAGATGGCCTGTTTGGCGTTGGCCTTGACGATGGGTTTGGCGCGAAAAGCAATACCCAGCCCGGCAATGCTCAGCATCGGCAAATCGTTGGCGCCATCACCCACCGCTACCACCTGTTCCAGATTAATGTTTTCCCGCGCGGCGAGGGATTCCAGCAACTCGGCCTTGCGCTGCCCATCGACGATGGTGCCGGTGACCCGCCCGCTGACCCGCCCGTCGACAATTTCCAGCTCGTTGGCATAGACATAATCAATGCCCAGGCGATCCTGAATCATCTTGCCAAAATACTGGAAGCCGCCCGACAGTATCGCTGTCCGGTAGCCCAGCTTGCGGATGGTGGAGATCAGCTCTTCCGCGCCCTCTGTCATGCGCAGGCGCGCCGCCACTGTTTGCAGTACGTCTTCACTGAGCCCCTGCAACAGCGCTACCCGGCGCCTAAAGCTTTCCTTGAAATCGAGTTCGCCGCGCATCGCCGCCTCGGTGATGAGGGCAACTTCATCGCCCACCCCGGCCTCCTTGGCAAGCTCGTCGATCACCTCTGCTTCAATCAGCGTGGAATCCATGTCAAACACCACCAGGCGGCGGTGGCGGCGAAAGATATTGTCCTCCTGGTAGGCGACATCCACATCCAGCTCCGAGGCGATTTCCAGCAGTGCAGAGCGAAACACGGCGGCATCGCCCGGCGCGCCGCGCACGGAAAACTCAACACAGGCCTTGCTGTGGGAGTCGATGCGATCGAGGGGAATGCGCCCGGACAACCGGGTTATCTGGTCAATATTGAGGCCGTGACTGGCGGTGACAGCGGTAACCCTGGCGATGTGCCGGGCCGTAATACGGCGCGCCAGCAGGGTGACAAGATGGCGCGGCTTGCCCTGCTGGGCGACCCAGTGATCATAACTCTCTTCTGAAATCGGCTGGAATCTGGCCTGCAGGCCAAGGGCGTGAACCTGCGACAGCACATCCTGCAGTACCGGGCCGGAATCCACCGGCTGGGGTATCTCGGCAAGAATGCCCAGGGAAAGATTTTCGTGGATGACGGCCTGACCGATGTCGAGAATATTGGCGCCGTACTGAGAGAGAACACCGGTGACAGCGCTGGTCACGCCCGGCCTGTCATCACCGGATACACTGATAAGCACGATTTCTTTCACTGCAAACCCAAGGTCATTTAGCGGGTCGCCATTATAGGGCAGCGGCTGCTAAGATAGCACGCCTCCGACCCGCGCCCGAACGGAAAATAACCCCATGCTGTCAGCCCCCCAAACCATCAGTCGCAAAACCCTCGCGGCGTTAATTATCTATACGGTATTTACCGGCCTGTTGCTGACGGTGGTCCTCAAGGTACAGCTCTGGCAGCTGGCTGACGAGGAACAAAACGCCCTGGGCCAGGCGCTGGTCGCACAACTGGTGGAGAGCGTCAGACAGCCGTTGATGGATGAGGATGTGATCAGCATCCAGGTGATTCTCGACAACCTGGTGAGCGATACCCCACAGGTGGGGCGCGCTTCCGTCTCCACCGCCGGCAACCGCCTGCTGGCCCAGAGCCAGGGGCAAATTGCCAGCGGCGAAAAACTGTCGCAGCATACGGCCCCCATCACCCTCGACAACACCATTACCGGCCAGATTCGCGTTGAACTGCAAAGCGCCGGGTTTTTCCTGCGCTACGACACCCTGCTGTGGTGGACTCTGGCCTCCTGGGGGCTGACTACCCTGATCCTGGCGCTCTGGCTGGTGGTCGCCACCCTGCGCTTTTCCCGCCGCTTGGCAAGAATCAATGCCAGCCTGCTGTCAGCCCCGGCGGAAGACGGGCACCACCTGGATGAACTCACCCTGCTGGAAAAACGCCTTGAACCACTGCTCGCCGACGGCAGCAACCAGCAGGCCCCTGAACACGATCGCCACTGCATCCTGGCGCTGAGCCTGTCCAACCTGCCGCGCCTGCGCGCGCAGCTCAACACCAGCCATTTCAACAGCATCCTCAACATCATTGACCAGCGTCTGGAACAGGCCAAAAACCTTTTCCGCGGTGTGCGCCTGAGCGCCCAGAGCAACGCCATCTTTGTGCAGTTTTCAACCCTGGCCAATGAAGAGGAGCACCTGCTCCACGCCGTCAGTTGCGGCGCCGCCCTGATGACCCTGTGCCGGGAGCTGGAACAGGATGAGGGGCTGCCGCTGGAGTTGCGCCTGGCCATCGCGCCTTTTTCACCGCCGGAGGATTCGCGCTGGGGAACCGACCTGTGCCTGGAGGACACCATTGAGCACCTGGTGGAGTTGCTGCAAGTTGCAAACCCCTGGGAAATGCTCATCGACCGCGCCCTGATCACCCAGGACGAACTCAGCTTTTGCGATACCGACCCGCTCTCCTCCTGCCCTGCCGAGTTGTTCCGCGGCTTTACTCCCCAGCAGCAACTCACTCACGAACGCCAGGTGGATTTTCTGCGTGGCAGAAAGTTGCCCAATCCTCTTTGATTGACCTGCCGCAACTGGCGGATTTCACCTTTTTGACACAATCAACCAGGCCGGGTTGTGAGCACTGTCAGGCTGGCAGTTTTTGGCAGTCACATTGTTTTCATGATCTCCCCGTACCCTCGGCGCCAACGGTAGTTCAATTCGTTGCAGAGGCTGAAGCTTTGCTCAGCGCAAGGCAGCCTGTGCAGACAGCCCCGCAACACTTGCGAATTTGACGCCTTTACTGCGCCTGCGGTATTCGGCATCCATTTTGCTTGTACCTGTTGAGTATCGGGCAAAAAGACCTGATCTGAATCGGCAAAAATCCACAGCACCCATGAGGATTAGTATGAACAGAGTGGCTCTTGTTACTGGTGGCACACGCGGCATTGGCGAGGCGGTAGCCCTCGCCCTACACAAGGCAGGTATTTCCACTGCGGTCAACTACGGGGGTGATGATGAGCGGGCACGACAGTTCAATGAAGCCTGCGGCATTCCGACATACAAGTTCGACGTTTCCGATTTTAATGCCTGCAAGGAAGGGGTAGCCACCATCGAGCGCGACCTCGGTCCTATCGACATCCTCGTCAACAATGCTGGCATCACCCGCGATGCCACCCTGCATCGCATGGATTCCGACAGCTGGCAGGCGGTGATCGACACCAATCTCGGCTCCTGTTTCAACATGTGCAGGGTGGTGATCGACGGTATGCGCCAACGCCGGTTTGGGCGTATCGTCAACATCGGCTCACTCAATGGCCAGGCGGGGCAGTACGGGCAGGTCAACTACGCCGCCGCCAAATCCGGCATCCACGGGTTCACCAAGGCGCTGGCACTGGAGTGCGCTCCGGTTGGCGTAACGGTCAATGCCCTCGCCCCCGGCTATGTGGAAACCGATATGGTGCGAGCCGTGCCGGAGAATATCCTCGAAAAAATTGTCTCCAGAATTCCCGTCGGCAGGCTCGGTCAGGCCAGCGAAGTTGCCCGCGGCGTTCTGTTCCTGGTGGGCGAGGAGGCCGGCTTTATCACCGGCTCAACGCTCTCCATCAATGGCGGCCAGCATATGTATTGAATCGGCCAGGCAGAATGCTCCAGGTCCGCTCGCTTACCACTCAGACCTTTGCAAAGACTGCGGGCGCGCCTATGATCACTTCATGGGGAGCCATTTGCGTTCCCTGTTCCGGCTCAGTTAAGGAAACTATTCATGGTTGACAGCAGTCAGTTTTCCAACGACCAGGATTTTGCAGAAAAAATTCAGGAAATTCTCAATCACCTGCCCGATATCGATCTCGATGAGGACTCCTCGCGAACCATCGACCACGAGGTGCGCTCGGCCCTGGCCCAACTCACGGGCGGGTTATCCCCGGTGCAACTGACCACCGCCTACATTGACTGGCTCGCCCATCTCGCCATGTCGCCGGGCAAGCGCGACAGCCTGCGCAAGAGTTTGCAGCTCAAGCTGATGGAGCTGAGCGCCCTCGCCACTACCCATATCGCCCTCAAGGATGAAGCGCCGGCACTGGCCCTCAATGACAAGGCGTTTGCTGGTGAGCACTGGCAAAAACCGCCGTTCAACTATATGGCCAGGGGATACCTGGCAGTCAGGGAATGGGTGAACGAGGCCTCCCAGAACGTTCCCGGCACCGACAAGCGCCAGGCGGATCTGGTCACCTTTATCAACACCCAGATCATGGAGGCCCTGTCGCCGGCCAATTTTGCCATCACCAATCCAGCAGTGATCGCCACCACCCGCGAGGAGAAGGGCCAGAACCTGCTGCGCGGACTGCAACTCTTCCGCCGCGACCTGGAGCGCGGCACCCTGAAGAACCCGCTGCCCGACATGGGCGACTTCAAGCCTGGCGTCAATCTGGCGATCACTCCTGGCAAAGTGATATACCAGAACGACCTGATCGAGCTGATCCAGTACACCCCCAAGACTCCACTGGTGTCGCGCGAACCGGTGCTGTTTGTTCCCGCCTGGGTGATGAAGTACTACATCATGGACCTCTCGCCCCACAATTCCATGGTCAGCTACCTGCTTGAACAGGGCAAAACCGTGTTTATGATTTCCTGGAAAAATCCCCGCGAGGAGGACCGGGAAATCACCCTCGATGACTATATCGACCAGGGCTTCATGGCGGCGATTCAGGCGGTCAAGACCATCGTCCCCAACACTCCCATCAACACCGTGGGCTACTGCATCGGCGGCACCCTGCTGGCCATGGGCGCGGCTACCCTGGCACGGGAGGATGACGATATCATCAACAGCATTACCATGTTTGCCGCCCAGGTGGACTTCACCGAATCCGGCGAGATCCAGCAGCTGCTCAATGCCAGCCAGCTGTCATTTCTCGAGAGCAGCATGTGGAGTGACGGTTACCTGCCCTCGCAAACCATGGGGGCGTCGTTCCGCTCACTGCGTCCCCGCGACCAGGTGTGGAACCCCTATATCGACCGCTATTACCTGGGTAATGAAACGCCCCCCAGCGACCTGATGGCCTGGAACGCCGACGGTACCCGCATGCCCTACCAGATGCACAGTCGCTACCTGCGCGAGCTGTATATGGAAAACCGCCTGGCGGAGTGCAAGTTCGAGGTCAATGGCAAGCCCATCTCCCTGCTCGACATTCGTGCGCCCATCTTCCTGGTCGGGACCACCTCGGACCATATCGCACCCTGGACATCGGTGTTCAAGATGAACCGCCTGACCCACGCCGAGACCACCTTCCTGCTCACCAGTGGCGGCCACAACGCCGGCATTATCTGCGGCCCGGTGCATCCGCGCCGCCACTACCAGGTCGCCACGCGCCACCCCGGTGACAAGTACATGGACCCGAAAACCTGGGCGCAAACCCAGCCGCTACAGCAGGGTTCCTGGTGGCCGGCCTGGGTCGCGTGGCTCAATGAGCGCTGCACAACCCAGGTCAAACCGCCGCGCACGGGAGCGGCCAGCAAAGGCTACAAGGTGCTGCGCGATGCCCCGGGGGAGTACATCCTGGGCTAATCCCCGGGCGATGAACCGCGTCCGGACCAACCCTCTGCACCGAAATGGCGCAGGGGCACCGTGCAAATCCGCCCCTGCACCAAACCAGCCGCCCAACCAGGCGTGTTACTGCCAGGGGAGTCTTGCTACAATCCAGCGCCCTGCAACAGCGACCAGACTTCTTGAAACAGCTCAACCCCCAGCAGCTCGCCGCCGTGCGCTATATCGATGGCCCCCTGCTTGTCCTCGCCGGGGCGGGCAGCGGCAAAACCAGTGTGATTACCCAGAAAATCGCCTACCTGATCACCCAGTGTGGTCTCGGCGCCCAGCATGTGGCGGCGGTGACCTTCACCAACAAGGCAGCCCGGGAGATGAAGGAGCGGGTCAGCAAGCTGGTGAAGGGCAAGGAGGCGCGCGGCCTCACCGTGTCCACTTTTCACAACCTCGGCCTCAATATTATCCGCCGCGAGATCAAGACCTTCGGCTTCAAGCCGGGGTTTTCCATTTTCGACAGTGAAGACAGCCGCAACCTGATCCGCGAACTGATGCTGCGGGATTCCGCACTCGACGCAGACCATGTGGAGCTGGTGCAACAGCAGATTTCCAAATGGAAAAATGACATCGTCGCACCCGAGCAGGCGCTGTCCACTGCCGCCAGCGGCGGTGAACAGGCCATGGCGCTGATCTACCAGCGCTACCGCCAGTCCCTCAAGGCCTACAATGCCGTGGATTTTGACGACCTGATCCTGCTGCCGGTGCTGCTCTTTCAAAGCGAGCCGGAACTGCTGGAGAAGTGGCGCAACCGTATCCGCCACCTGCTGGTCGATGAATACCAGGACACCAACCTCGCCCAGTACCGGCTGGTGCGTCTACTGGTGGGCAGCCGCGGCGCACTGACCGTGGTGGGCGACGATGACCAGTCCATCTACGCCTGGCGCGGTGCGCGGCCGGAAAACCTGGTCCAGCTGCAGGAGGATTTTCCCCAGCTCAAGGTCATCAAGCTGGAGCAGAACTACCGCTCGACAGCGCGTATCCTGCGCACCGCCAACCACCTCATTGACAACAACCCCCACGTGTTCAAGAAAACCCTGTGGAGCGAACTCGGCCTCGGCGATCCGATCCGGGTGATTCGCTGCTCCAATGAGGAGACGGAGCTGGAGCGGGTGGTGAATGAAATCCTGGCCATGCGCCTCCACAAGCAGTGCCACTTCCGCGATTTTGCCGTGCTTTACCGCGGCAACCACCAGTCGCGCCTGCTGGAAATGAAACTCCAGTCCCAGGGGGTGCCCTACCAGCTCAGTGGCGGCACGTCCTTTTATTCGCGCGGCGAGATCAAGGACATCATGGCCTACCTGCGCCTGCTGGTGAACCCGGATGACGACAACGCCTTCCTGCGTATCATCAACACACCGCGCCGCCAGGTTGGCCCCACCACCCTGGAAAAACTCGGCGAGTATGCCAGCGAGCGCCACATCCCCCTCTACCAGGCCATCGACGAGCTGGGCCTGGCCAGCCAGCTGCCGGAACAGAATCTCGGTCGCCTGCAAAAATTCAGGCACTGGCTCGAAGGTGTCCAGCGCAATGGCCAGAGTGGCGATCCCATCAGCGCCATCCGCGAGATGATTGCCGATATCGACTACGAGGGCTGGCTGCACCAGAACGCCAGCAGCGCCACCGTGGCCGAGCGGCGCATGGCCAACGTCAATCTGCTGGTAGGCCAGATTCAGACCATGCTGGAGGACAAGGAGGATGAAGAGACAGGCCTCGAGCAGGCCATTTCGCGGCTGATACTGCGCGACCTGCTCGACCGCCAGGCGGAGGAGTCGGCCGATGACAAGGTCCAGCTGATGACTCTCCATGCCGCCAAAGGCCTGGAATTTCCCCACGTTTTCCTGATCGGCATGGAGGAGGAGATCCTGCCCCACCGCGCCAGTATTGAGGACGGCAATATTGAAGAAGAACGGCGCCTGGCCTACGTGGGCGTCACCCGCGCCCAGCGCACCCTGACCCTGACCCTGGCGGCCAGGCGCAAGCAGTTTGGCGATATCAGCGCCACTACTCCGAGCCGCTTTATCGACGAGCTGCCGACAGAGGATCTGGAGAAAGAAGGCTTTGGCGACAGCAATCCCGAGCAACGCCGCGAGCGGGGCCAGGAGTCGATTGCTGCCTTGAAGAATTTGTTTGGGTGATGTTTTTTACGGTTCACGTTGCACGTAACACGTTTCACGTAAAAGCAGACTGTATCTCATCCCTATGCTCTACTTGAGATGACGGGCTAGAACCACACTACCTCGCAGAGTATAGGAGTGAGAAATGCTCTGCTCTTACGTGAAACGTGTTACGTGAAACTCAGACAAAAAAACCCCGCCAAGCGGCAGGGTTTCTAATCAGCCACTACTGAGAAAGGCAATTACTGGCTGTTCTCAACCATGTAGTCGACAGTAGCTTTAATTTCATCGTCGGAACAATCCATGCACAGACCGCGGGGCGGCATGCCGCGAATACCCTGGATACCGTGGGTATAGAGGGTTTCGATACCCTGCTCAATGCGCGGAGCCCAGGCTGCCACATCACCCAGCTTGGGGGCACCGGCTGCGCCGGTCATGTGGCAGGACAAGCAGAATTTGTTGTAAATCTCTTCCGCGGAGCGGGGTTCACCACCGGCAGCTGCTACAGGCGCTGTAGAGACGACTTCACTTTCAAGCACCACCTCGCCTTCCGGCGCGAGGCGCTCGGCGACGGCTTTTTCCTGGTTCGGGGTCAATACCACTTCCTTTGTTTCACTACCACAGCCCACCAGGCCCAGCGCCAGCCCAGCTACCAGCGCTGATAATGCTGCCTTTTTCATCAAGTTCATGAATTGTCTCCATCGCGAAATCAGGGTTAAAAGCTGGCGCATTATAGCCACAAACCCCGGGATGGGGAAATTATCAGCCTCCCCCAGCTTCGGCAGTAGCGTCAGCGCAAGTGCCGACCTAAAATCCCGGTTCAGCCCCGCGAAGTGCTTTTTTATGGATAAACTCTACGTTGATGCCAACCAGCTTCTCGACAATGCGTTCGAGCTGGGTTTTCGCATTCTGGACAGCGGCTACCAGCCGGATCTGCTGCTGGCTATATGGCGTGGCGGCACCCCGGTGGGGATTGGTATCCAGGAGCTGCTGACCTTGTACAATATCCACCACCGGCATTGCCCCATACGCACCTGCCACTATGCCGATATTGATCAGCGCCATGATCAGGTGCTGGTGGAAGGTCTGGAAACAGCACTTGCCAGCAGCAACGGCGTTGAGAGAATTTTGATTGTCGATGATGTGCACGACACCGGCCTGAGTATTGCGGCGGTGATTGACAGGCTGACAAGGCACTTTGCTGGGCGCCAGCCCGAGATCAGGGTCGCCACTCCCTATTTCAAGCCGAACCGCAATAAAACCGCACGCCAGCCGGACTACTACCTGCACGCCACCGAGCAGTGGATTGTCTTTCCCCATGAGCTGATAGGGTTGAGCACTGCCGAGATTCTCGCCAACAAAACTGCCAGCCCGGCACTTGCGCACCACCTGAAAAACAAACCACAAAAAAGCCCTGACTAATCAGGGCTTTTTTGTTTCAGCATGACTCCAGCACCGAACTTCGCTGGACTACGCCTAAGCCCGCTACAGCAGGTTTATCAATAGTTTAGGCGAATTCATCATATGCCGGTGCTTTCCGAAACTTGACCCGGCTTCCGTCCGCTTGGCTCCCAAGAGGCTCCTGGAAACGGGTCTTCCAAAGGAGTCAGCTATGGCTAAGATCAAACTCACCAAGTCCGCAGTCGATGCGGCACAACCCCAAGCGCAGCCCGTCGAGCTGCGCGATACCCTCGTTCCCGGCTTCCTGTGCAAGATCACGCCAGCGGGCCGTAAGGTGTTCATGCTCCAGTACCGGACGAACGCCGGCGAGCGTCGCAAGCCCGCCTTGGGCCTGTACGGAGAACTGACCGTCGAGCAGGCCCGCTCGCTGGCGCAGAACTGGCTGGCCGAGGTTCGCCGGGGCGGCGA
>LADM01000119.1 GCA_000961645.1 Gammaproteobacteria bacterium BRH_c0
GCCAGGGAGGAATGCAGTGCGCCGCCACTGGCGGCCACCAGGGCGCTGCCGGCCATGCCCTTGAGCACAGTGCGGCGGGTCTGATCCAGGTCTTGTTCGTCCTGTTTTGAATCGGTCATGGGTGACTCCTTTTTATGGGTATCAGGGGTAGTGATGGGGCGAGAGAAAGCCAGCCTGGCAGTTTGAAACGTCCGCAATTATTGTTCAGTCGAGCTTACGCTAATTTACACAAACGACAAAATATTATGTGGCTGTTTTTTTGCCTGGGTGGTGAGGGGCGAGAGGAGTCAGCGCTTGGGTCTGTAGCGGTTGTGGCAGCGTATTGGTTATGACGGAGGCGGAGGACAAAGTATCGTCCAGACGCTTAAGCGCGAAAGAAGAGGGTTGTTGCCCGGGCTTGATAATACAAATTGTGTCAGTGGCGCAGGATATTCTCCTGTTACTTCAATCCCTTCAGAAACCGTTATTCGCGAGTTTCTGAAGGGAATCGGGAGGAGCCATGCTTTCCTGTTGGTGGATTTGCAATTGTGAGGCGCTGGCCTGAATCAATAGGGGGAGTCCCATGTAATGGCATCTCCACTATCTTCCATGGAGCTGCTTATTTTTCTTCAAGCACCAGCAGATGCTTACCTGTGCCCTTGCCCTCCAGCATATTGAGAAAGGCTCCCGCAGCACTCTCAAGGCCATGGCTGAGGGTTTCCTGCAAAGTGATATCGCCACTGATCACCATGGCTTTCAGTTCCGCGCTTGCTTGCTCGAAGTCGGCGGCAAAATCAGGCAGGCGGAAGCCGCGCAGGGTGACGCCGCTGATCAGCAAGCGGCGGAATTCCTTGAGGGCGATGGGGTTCATGTCCTGGTAGTGGGCGATCAGGCCGCACAGGGCGATGCGCCCGCGATCGGCGATATTGGCCAGTACCGGGTCGAGGGTTTTGGCACCGACATTTTCGTAGTGGGCGGTGATGGGGGCGCCCGCTGCGGTGGCGAGGTCGCCCTGCAGATCCTGGCTGTGGTGATCGACACAGGCATCAAAGCCGAGGGTATTGACCACGTGGGCGCATTTTTCCGCCCCGCCAGCGATGCCGACAACACGCGCGCCGATTTTTTTGGCAATTTGCCCGGCGATGCCGCCCACCATGCCGGCGGCGGATGAGACGGTGAAGGTGTCGCCAGCCTCGACCTTGAGTACGCCGTTGACGCCAGCCCAGGCGGTCAGGCCGGAGGAGCCGAGCACACTTAGATAAACACTGAAGGGTACGCCGGGAATGGGCTCAAGCTTTTGCAGTTTGTCGGCGCTGATGACTTCGGTGTCCTGCCAGCCACCTTCGCCCTGCACCCAGTCGCCGGGGGCAAAGCGTTGATCCTGTGATTCGATGACCTGGGCAACAAAGCGCCCCACCACAATGCCCTCGGCCCAGCGCGGGTCCGGTCCCTGCCAGCCGCGCATAAAGCCGGTGAGGTAGGGGTCGAGGGAAAAATAGCGCGCGGCGATCAGCACTTCACCCGATGCGGGCGCCGGGATAGTGATGGCTTCGACACTGAAGTCATCGCGGCTGAGGTTGCCAGCGGGTTTGGCTTTCATGCGTATGCGGTTGGTTTTTATCATGTTATTTATCCTTGTTTTAGATGTGTAGTTCTATTGGTCTGACGTCTGACGCTGGATGTCTGACGCAGAAGCCGCTTGGTCTCGTTCCCATGCTATGCGTGGGAACGCTAGGGTTGAACTATTTTCAGGGCTACACTCCCACGTAGAGTATGTGAGCGATGGATTCTTCTTATCTTTAGCGTCAGACTTCCAGCGTCAGACGTCAGACTCAAAAAATCAGAGACTCAACCCCCCATCGACAATAATGGTCTGCCCGGTGATGTATTTCGAGCGCTCGGAGGCGAGAAAGGCGACGGCTTCGGCAATATCTTCCCCTTCGCCGAATTTTTTCAGGGGCACCCGCTTGCGTTGGGCCTCCCATATTTCGGGGGTAAACAGGGTTTTCTGGAAGGCGTCGCCAAGCCCGGCGTTGATGATGCCTGGCGCCACGGAGTTGGCGCGGATACCGTAGCGGCCTTCCTCCTTGGCGATGGCGCGACACAGCACTTCAATGCCGGCCTTGGGTACCGAGGAGAGGGCGTCACCGGGCGGGAAATGATAGGGGGCAAAGGACACGACGCTGACCAGCGAGCCGCCTCCCTGGCTGCGGAACAGGGGTAATACGGCGCGCACCAGGCGAGTGAACCCCAGCAGCTCGATATCCAGCACCCTCTCCCATTCATTCTGCTCGATTTGCGAGACATAGGGCTGGCCAATGGTGGCGCCACTGGCAAACACCACAGTGCCGATGCGGCCAAAGCGCGCGGCGGCCTGGTCAACGGCGTTCTGCACCGCTTCGGTACTGCGCACATCCATGGCGGTACAGTCGCAGTCACCATTGGCGCTGAGTTCGGCCTGCAGCTCCCTGGCGGCAGTTTCATTGGAGTGGTAGGTAAAAAATACTCCGTCCCAGTCCTTTTGCAGAGCGTGGCAAATGGCGCGGCCCAGGCCGCCGCTGCCGCCTATTACCAGCGCTGCGCCGGGTGATTGTTTTATATTGTCAGTCATGCTTACTATCCAGTCAGTACTTGAAATACAGGTGTCGATAGTATTCACTTCGACACAGATCGCAATAGGGTAAGGGCGATAGATAACAGAGTATGCTCTAACCTGCCAGCGGGAACCTATCTTACGACAAACGTCACTGCCTGCAGCCCCGGGCCAGGCAAAACTGAACCGAATAACGACTGAGCCTAATAACGTTAATTGGGTAAAGTGGCCCCAGGGTTCCAGGTAGTACAACTCACTTCAATCAATAACAAACAGGGATAACCCCATGATTTTGATCAATGTCACTGTTACCGCCAACCCCGGTCAGGAAGAGGCTTTCAAGGCGCTGCTGCTGGAAACCATGGCTGCGTCGCGGGCTGAGGAAGGCTGCGTCGAATACCGTTTTACGGCAGACCTGTCGCAGTCCGGCACATTCCATCTGGTGGAGCTGTGGCGCGATGAGGCTGCCCTTAACGGACATTTCGCCACCCCGACCTTTGCCCACTTTATCAACGCACTTTCTCCATTGGGTGAGTTGGTGTCCTCTGTTGCTTATAGTGGTGACCTTGCACCCTACGAGATCAGGCGCTGAGGGTTGCGGGCTATGGCCATCAATGAAAACGCCAATTCCGCCGTACAGGCCGCCATCCAGCAGGCAATCCGCGAGCAGGGTGAAATAGGCATCCAGGTTGCGGCCTATCATCAGGGCAAGCTGGTGATTGATGCCTGGGGCGGTATTGCCGATACGGCCACTGGCCGCGCCGTGGATGGCGATACCCTGTTCAATGTCTTTTCCGTCACCAAGGCCGTCGCTGCAACTGCGGTGCATGTCCAGGCCGAAAAGGGCTTGCTGGATTACGACGCTCCCATCGCCGAGTACTGGCCGGAGTGGGGCTGTCACGGCAAGGAAAAGGCCACGGTCCGCGATGCCTTGACCCATCGCACTGGCACGCCGCAAATGCCCGCAGGCACCACACCGGAAATGATCTGCGACTGGGATGCCATGGTAACGGCAATTGCCGCCCTCGAACCCCTGTTGCCGGTGGGCGACAAGCCTGCCTACCAGTCCATGTCCTTCGGCTGGGTGCTGGGTGAGATCGTGCGCCGCACCGACCCGTTGCAGCGGCCTTTCGGGCAATTTATCCAGGAGGAAATCTGTAAGCCTTTTGGTATCTCCGACCTGTGGGTGGGTATTCCCGATCGGGTTGAAAGCCGTATCGCGCGCCTGGTCAATGCCAATGCGGCAGACCCAAAACCGGCGGAAGGCTCGTTGTTTGTCAAATCCTTACCGAACAATGTTCAGCTGATTCCGGAGGTGTTCGAGCGGCCCGATGTGCGCCGCGCCTGCATCGCAGCGGTCGGTGGTATCTTCAATGCCCGCAGCGAGGCGCGCTTTTGGGCCATTCTGGCCCAGGGTGGAACCCTCGATGGCGTCAAGTTGCTGTCCCGCGAGCGGGTTGACGCAGCATGCGTGCCGCGCATCGGCAATGAGCCGGACCCGGTGTACTTCAATGCGGTGATGCCACTCAGTGAAGGCGGTTATTGGATGGGGTCTGATACAGTGCCTTTTGTGGGAATGGTTAAAGGGGCTCGCGCCATCTGCTGTCCGGGCGCCGGGGCTTCCATCGGCTGGGCCGACCCCGACACTGGGTTGGCAGTGGCGTTCTGCCATAACCGCATGATTCGTCCCAAGACCAGCGAAGAGCATCCCTTCTACGGGATAGCCAATACCATTCGCAGCAGCCTTGGGCTGCTTTGATGGATTCATGTTCATTTCAGTATTTAATAGGGACAACAACAAAAATAGAGACTGGGGGCGGAACGTGGATAGCTTTGATTACGTCATTGTTGGTGGTGGTACGGCGGCTTCCATCATTGCCTATCGCCTGTCGGAAAAAGGTCACAGCGTTTGCGTGCTGGAAGCCGGTCCGCCGGACAGCAATCCCTATATACGCGTGCCGGCGGGTTTTATCAAAACCCTGTTCGACCCCAGAGTGACCTGGCAGTACAGCTACGAACCGTCGCCCGCCACCAACAACCGCTCAATCCAGGTTACCCAGGGCAAGACCCTCGGCGGCTCCAGTTCAGTCAACGGCATGGTCTACAACCGCGGTCAGGCCCAGGATTTTGACGGCTGGGCTGCACTCGGCAATCCCGGCTGGGCCTACGACGATATCCTGCCCTGTTTTCGCCGCACCGAGCACCGTATCGGCCCCGGCGATGATCGCTACCGGGGCCGCTCCGGCCCGCTGACAGTCACTACTGCGCCCTGGCCCAGTAAGTTGGTGTCCGCTTTTGTAGAAGGTGCCCAGCAGCAGGGGCACCCCTTTAACGAGGATTACAACGGCCCAGTGCAGGAGGGTGTGGGGTACTACCAGAGTGCTATCAACAACGGGCGTCGGGTCAGTACCGCCAGCGCCTTTCTGCGACCCGCCATCAAAACCGGCAAGGTGGATGTGCGCACCCACTGCACGGCAACCCGGATTGTGCTGGAGGGCCGCAAGGCAGTTGGTGTTGAGTATTTTCGCGAGGGTAGCAACGAAACACTGCAGGTGCGGGCGGGGAGGGAGGTGATTGTCTCTGCGGGGACTCTCAATTCCCCCAAGTTGCTGCAACTGTCCGGGATTGGTCCCGAGGGTTTGCTGGCCAGTCAGGGTGTCCAGGTCCATCATGCACTGCCTGGAGTGGGCGAGAATTTCCGCGACCACTTCAGCCCGCGCCTGGTGGTGCGCGGCAAGCCGGGGGTGGATACCCTCAACGCTCATGTGAAGGGTTTGCCACTGGTGATGCAGATCGCTAAATGGATGTTGGGCAAACCCAGCGTTCTGAGTTTGAGTCCCGCACTGGTACACGTCTTTGGCAAAACCGATACGGCCCTGACCAGGCCGGATTATTCACTGGTGTATACCCCTGGCAGTTACAAGCAGGGTTTTATCGGTCGCCTCGACGATGTGCCCGGTATGACCTGTGGTGCCTGGGTGATGCGCCCCAAAAGTGCCGGTTATGTGCGCATCGCTGGCGCTGACCCGCGCCTGGCGCCGCGCGCCAATCCCAACTACCTGGGGGAGGAAGAGGACTGCCAGCTGCTGGTAAAAGCACTGCGCGCGGCGCGCCGCATTTTGCAGTCCGAGGCGTTGCAGCCCTTTGTGGATCTGGAAACCTTTCCCGGAACACAGGTTCAGTCCGACGACGAGCTGCTGGCCTTCGCCCGCGAGTATGGGGTCAGTTCCTATCACCTGGTGGGTTCCTGCAAAATGGGCCCTTCCTCAGATCCCATGGCTGTGGTCAACCATGAGCTGAAAGTGCACGGTATCCACAGCCTGCGGGTAGCGGATGCCTCGATCATGCCGACCATGACTTCCTCCAATACCTATGCCCCCACTATGATGATTGCCGAGAAGGCGGCGGCAATGATTCTGGATTCGACGTTGAATGTCTGACATAGCCACAGGACTATCTGAAGATAGGTGCAGCCTCTCCATCGCGAGGGGATGATAAGTCGCCTAAAACTATGCCTTTTTCTGATTCCGCCGTTCTCTATCCAGTGCTGGCGGGATCGCCACCCTTGATCAAGATGGAGTGACCATGGATTTTGAGCTGACTGAAGAGCAAATGGCCTTTCGCGATGTGATTCGTCGCTGGGTAAATGCCGAAGCCCCCAAAGACTGGATGCGTGAGCTGGAAAAGGACGAGGAAAACTATCCCCTGGCCCTGTGGGACAAGATCGCCGAGCAGGGCTTTTTCGGCATCGGCATTCCCGAGGAGTGGGGCGGCCTGGGTGGCGATGTGATGATGCAGATGATCTTCGCCCGGGAGTTTTCCCGCACTGCCGGTGGCTTGCTGTGGGTCTGGGGTCTGACCTCATTCGGTGGCGCCAAGACCATCGGCCAGGTCGGCACTGACGAGCAAAAGGGCCGCTGGCTGCCCGCCATGGCGGAAGGCAAGCTGCGGGTTTCCCTGAGCATGACCGAACCCGATGGCGGCACCGATGTGCTCGGCGCCATGAAGACTGTCGCCGTCAAGACGGATGGCGGTTGGATTCTCAACGGTGCCAAGATGTGGACTACCGGTGCCAAGGTGGCGGATCGCCTTCTGGTGCTGGCACGCACCGACAAGAATGTCGAGAAAAAGCACCAGGGCCTGACCATGTTCTTCGTGGATGCCAAGACTCCCGGCATCACCTCATCCCTGCTGCCCAAGCTCGGCATGCGCGCCATGGGTTCCTGCGAGGTGCATTACGAGGACGTGTTCGTGCCTGACGAGGATGTGCTGGGCGAGCCCGGCAAGGCCTGGTACAGCATCCTGCCGACCCTCAACAACGAGCGCATCATGGTGGGTGCCCAGTGCCTGGGCGCCATCGACGGTGTGCTGGAAGATGCGGTGCGTTACATGCAGGAGCGCAAGGCGTTCGGCAAGACCATCGGTCATTTCCAGATTCTGCAGCACTATGTGGCCGACATCGCCACCTGGCAGCAAACCACAGAGCTGCTGCTGTACTACGTATCCTGGTTGCAGTCCCAGGGCAAGGAATGCGGTGTGCAGGCCAATATGCTGAAGATGGTTGCCACCGAAAACGCTGTGGCAGCTGCGGACCTGGGTATCCAGATCCTTGGCGGTATGGGCTATTCGGCGGAAACCGACATGCAGCGTTACTGGCGCGATCATCGGGTGCTGCGCATGACGCCGATCTCCAACGAGATGGTGCGCAACTCCATCGCCGAAAGCCTCGGGTTGCCGCGATCGTTCTGAGGTTTCAGCGTTTCGTTGAGCTTGTGACACCGATGCAGGCCGTGGCGGCCCTCCAGTCAAGGAGACCTCCATCACGGTCTGTTTTATAAAAAGAGTTGCTGATAAGCGGCTGTAATGGCCGTATATTCTGGGAACAGACTGGGCCGGGTACTCTGCTCCGGCTTGCTTCGCCACAATAAGGCCCTGTTGTGCCAAACCCCGCGTCCAAAACTCTGTTCGCCAAGTGGTCATTGTTGTTGATTTCCGTTCTGTCCATCATGGCGGGAACGGTGCTCGCCCCGGCGCTGCCCATTATTCAGGAGGCTTTTACCGGCCACGCCAATGTCGAGGTGCTGACCCGGCTGGTGCAGACCATGCACGCCCTGTTCATCGTGATCGCCGCACCCTTTGCCGGAGCAGCATCTGATCGGTTTGGGCGCAAGAAACTGCTGATATTCGCCCTCGGGCTGTATGCCCTCAGTGGAGTATCCGGTTACTTTGCCGGGAGCCTGACGCTGTTGCTGCTGGGTCGGGCACTGCTCGGCATTGCTGTGGCCATCTGCGTCACCACCTCCACTGCCTTGATCGCCGATTACTTTGAGGGCCAGGAACGGGCAGGGATGATGGGCCTGCAAATGGCGGTCACAACGATAGGGGCAGTTGTGTGTCTCGGCCTGGGCGGGTATCTGGCTGATATCGGCTGGCGCCAGCCCTTTTTAATCTACCTCTATGCGGCGCTGTTGATACCCCTGGCCGTGATTGTGCTGTGGGAGCCTGTGCGTCACAGGGTGGTCCAACAGTCTGCGGCTAACTTGTCAGGCCGCTGGCTGATTGCCATTGTGCTGGTGGTGACCTTCCTCGGTAATATCGTGATGTATTCCATTGCGGTGCAGATGCCTTTCTACCTGAAGTCCGACTTTCAGCTTGGCGGCTTTGAGTCGGGGCTGGTGATCGCCAGCGGTACCGTGTTTGCCACGGTGGCATCGCTGTTTTACGGGCAGTTCAGGAAGCGGTCTGCGTACCCGACCATGTTTGCCACCAGCTTTATGCTGATGGGGATCGGATTCCTGCTGGTGGCCTGGGCTGATTCAGTGCCGGTGGTGATGGCAGGTCTGTGCCTGACAGGTTCATCCGCCGGTCTGCAAATGCCGACCCTCAACAACTGGCTTACGGATATGGCCTCCAGCGCCTCGCGCGGCAAAGTGCTGGGTGCCCTCACTACGGCGATTTTCCTCGGCCAGTTTGTCTCGCCACTGGTACTTACCCCGTTGCTTGCCTGGCTGTCCTATTCGCCCTTTTTTGCCTTTATCGGTTGTGTCATGTTGCTGGTGTGGATTGGCCTGCTGCTGACCAGGCGCTATCTTGGCCGCCTGACCCATGAGGCAGAAGAACAGAACCGGCTGGGGGAGAGTGTGCGAGCCAGGGATAAAATACCGGATGCGGGGTGAAGTCCGACTCCCCATGCGGGTATCATAGTCGGCGACTTTCCATAACAAACCGAATCGAAACAGGACAACGAGGATAATCAGATGAGAGCAATTATTACCGGCTGCGCTGGCGGCATCGGTCTGGCAGCGGCAAAGCGTATCCATGAAGAGGCTGTGGCCCGGGGTGAAAAATCACAGCTGCTGATGGTGGATATTGCCAAAGAATCTCTGGAAAAGGCCGGTCAGGAACTGGCCGCCATGGGCGCCGAGGTCAAGACCTTCGTGGGCGACCTGTCCGATCCCGATGTGCCCGCGCAAATTGTTGAGGAAGCCAAAGCTGCCTTTGGCGGCCTGGATGCCCTGATCAGCAACGCTGGCATCATCAGCCGCGCCAGCTTGCTGGACATGAAGGTGGAGGATTTCGACCGCGCCATGTCCATCAATACCCGCGCCACCTGGCTGTTGGGCAAGGCAGCTTTCCCCCTCCTGGCAGAATCCAAAGGTTGTATTGTTGCCACCGGCTCCATGTCCGGCGAGCACGCCACCCCGAGCCTGGGTGCCTACAGCGCCAGCAAGGCGGCGCTGATCATGCTGATCAAGCAGATGTCCATCGACTGGGGCCCGCACGGCATTCGCGCCAACTGTGTATCCCCCGGCTCCACCCACACAGCCATGACCGATGCCCGCTATTCCGACCCCTCCCTGCGTGCCGATGCGGAAGGCCGCAACCCCATCCGCATCGTCGGCCAGCCGGAACACCAGGCGGCTGCCATTGCCTTTTTGGCCAGCCCGGCTGCGGCCTATATCAATGGCATCAATCTGGTAGTGGATGGCGGCATGTCGAACAACCTGATGGTGGCTTCCGCGCTGGGCGACCCCTGGAAAAAATAACGGGCTGAAATCTATCGCCCAATCCGGGCAAGGCATTCCTGTTTGATGGGGTGCCATTGCCTGCATTGGATCAGGCGATGGCAAGCATCCTGAAAGCAAAGACCTGACTAAAGCGAAAAACCTGACTAAAGCAAAAAACCTAACTAAAGCGAAAAACCTAACTAAAGATAGTGCCTGCAAATTTTGGCATGTCCCACTATGGCGGGCGAATTTTTGCTTCCAATCCATCAGCGCCAAATCAGGGGTATGTCGGTATGACAGAAAAAAAAGCATCAGGGACTCCAATGCCGCAAACGGCCAGTGCCGGGATATATTCCGGTGAGGACCCCCGCCAGTTTCGCATTAATGTCACCACCATTGGCGATCTGCTGCTCAGCGCCGCTGACCGCCAGGGCGACAAGGCGGCCCTGATCTTTCCTGAAGAAACCGTCACCTACAACCAGCTCGTTGAGCGCGCACTGCGCAGCGCCCGTGGCTTGCAGGCTCTGGGCGTCAAAAACGGGGAGCATGTGGGCCTGCTGATGAATTCCTGCGTGCGCCTGGCCGAGATGTTCTTTGCCGTCAGCCTCTGTGGCGCAGTGCCGGTGATGGTCAATCCACGCTACCGGCCTTCCGAATTGAGCTACCTGATCGAGAACGCCGATCTGGTGACACTGGTCACCACCGACGAGCTTGCCGAGCAGGTCAATTTTGTCGAGCGTCTGTACGATGGGCTGCCTGGTCTTGACGGGCAAACTGACCCGTTGCACCTGGCGATTCCCACTGCCCCCAAACTGCGCAATCTGGTGGTCACTGGCTCCACCTCGCCGCAGGGTTTTATTGATCATTCGCGCTTTTACCAGCTGGCAGAAACCGTCAGCGAGCTGGATGTCCACCAGGCGCGAGTGCGGGTGCGGGTGCGTGAAACCGGCCTGATTCTCTACACTTCCGGCACCACAGCCAACCCCAAGGGCTGCCTGATCAGTCATGAGGCCATGGTGCGCAACGCCATGGCCACGGTGCGTCACCGCTATCTGCTCAATGCCGATGACCGCGCGTTTTCGGCGTTGCCCCTTTACCATATCGCGGCGTTGAAGCCGATGCTGGGCGTGCTCGAAGTGGGCGGCACCTTTGTCGCCCAGGGACATTTTGAACCGGGCCAGTGCCTGCGAATGATGGAGCAAAACAAAGTCACGGCGGTATTCCTGCCCTTTGTGACCTTTTTGCAGGGTTTGCTTTACCATCCCGATTTTGCCAGCACCGATCTGTCCAGTGTGCGCATCATGAACAGTTGTTTTGCCGCCCAGCCCAAGTCCGTTGGCGACGCCTATCGCAAGGCCATGCCCAATACCATGCAGATGGGTACTTTCGGTATGACCGAAGCCAGCGGGTTTGTCTCTACCGGCGTATGGGGCATGGACGAGGATCTGGGCTATACCCGGCTGGGGCTGCCCCTGCTGGGTATCGAGGTGCGTATTGTCGATCTGGAGTCCGGCCAGGATGCTCCTGTCGGCAGTCACGGCGAGGTACTGGTGCGCGGCTTTAACCTGTTTGACGGCTATTACAAGGATCCGGAGAAAACCGCCGAAGCCCTGGATGAAGAGGGCTGGTTCCACACCGGCGATATCGGCTCGCTCGATGACAATGGCCATATCATGTTCCACGGTCGCTTCAAGGATATGCTCAAGGTGGGTGGCGAAAACGTCGCGGCAGCGGAAATCGAGGAAGTGCTCACCCGCCACCCGGCGGTGAAGCTGGTGCAGGTGGTGGGGATTCCCGACCCCAAATACGCCGAAGTGCCCGCTGCCTTTGTCGAGCTGGCGCCGGCGCAGATCGCCAGCGAGCAGGAATTGATCGATCTGTGCAAAAGGGAAATTGCCTCGTTCAAAGTGCCGCGCCATGTGCGCTTTGTCACCGAGTGGCCCATGTCCGCGTCAAAAATCCAGCGTTTCAAGCTGCGCAAGGAATTGATCGAGGAACTGGGGATCGAGATTGATCCCCATTAATAAACAGTCACCAAGCATTCGGAAAACACTATGCCCGGTAGTTTGAAAACAAGGCACCTCCAGGGTTACGGCATTCAACTGGTGGCCAGCGAAGGAGGCGATGCTTCACAGCCATCCGTGGTGTTGCTGCACGGTGGTGGCCAAACCCGCCACGCCTGGAACAAGCTGGCCAAAACTCTGGTGAATGCCGGTTACCATGTGCTGTCCCTCGACCTGCGCGGCCATGGCGACAGCGACTGGGCCCCGGATGGTGATTATTCCAGTGACGCATTCATGGAAGATATCCGTTGCCTGCTGCGCCAGTTGCCCGACCCGCCGGTGCTGGTGGGTGCGTCCCTCGGCGGTTTGATGTCGCTGCTGACCGTGGGTGAAACAGAGGGCGTTACCGCCCGCGCCCTGGTGCTGGTGGATATCACCCCGAAAATCGACATGGAGGGCAGGGGCCGTATCATCGGTTTTATGCAATCCAACAGCAGGGGGTTTGCCAGCGTCGAGGAGGCTGCCGATGCCGTAGCCGCCTATCTGCCACACCGGCCAAAGCCCAAAAATCCCTCGGGGTTGTTGCGCAATCTGCGCCTCAAGGAAGACGGGCGCTATTACTGGCACTGGGACCCGAGCTTTTTTTCCGGTGCCAATGCCACCCACAACGACCCAGAATCCCGTTACGAGGCAGCGGCCCGCAAAGTGCGCATCCCGACCCTGCTGGTACGGGGCGAGCACAGCGAGCTGGTATCAGAGGAGGCGGTAAAGCATTTTCTCGAAGTTATCCCCGGTGCCGAGTATGTGGACGTGAGCGGCGCCCGCCATATGGTGGTGGGGGATGACAACGATGCCTTTGCCGGGGCGGCGCTGGATTTCCTGGCGAGACTGGATCACTAGTTGGGCGTTTAACGTCTAACTGCTCAAACTAATCAACTCTATAAATAGACTTAAAAGGTAGCAACTACCATGACATCAAAAACCATCGAGCAGGAACGCACCATTCTCCAACACTGGCTTGAGTCAAAACTGCCGGATGTGGACAACCTGACTGTCAGCGACCTCGGCGATGCCAAGGGTGGCGGATGGTCTGCTCGCATCATGTTTGCGACTGTGACGGGCAACCGCCAGGGACAAGCGTTTAATCGTAAGCTGGTGGTGCGCTTTTTGCCGGATTACCTGCTGTTTCTCGGCACCAATCTGGAAATGCAGTGGCGTTTTTGTGAAGCCATGAACCGTCATTCTGACATCCCTGTGCCGGAGATTATCGGCGTCGAGAACGATGCCGCTGTGCTCGGCCAGCCTTTCTATGTGATGGAGCGTCTCTCCGGGGAGGTGGCGGCGCAAAGCCCCAACTACAATCAGGAAGGCTGGATTTCCGAGTTGCCAGTGCCGCAGCGCAACACCCTGTGGCGCAATGCCCTGCACACCCTGGCAGGACTGCACCGCCTCGACTGGCGCCAGGGCTTTGAGTTTCTCAACCAGCCACAATACGGGGAGCCTGGTATCGACCAGTTGCTCAACTGGCTGGTGGCCTGGCGTGACTGGGCGGCAAAAGGGCGCAAACTGCCGGTGGTGGATGCGGCGGTGGATTACCTCTTGCGGGAGCGTCCCGCCGATGCCGGTGTCAGTGTGTTGTGGGGCGACCCAACCCCCAGCAATGTGCTGTGGCGCGACGACCAGACGGTGGCCGGCATTATCGATTTTGAAAGCGTGACCCTGGGGCCGCCGGAAGCAGACCTGGGCTGGTGGCTGTATATGAACAACCTGCTCAGTGAAGGCTATCGCATCAAGCGTCTTGAGGGCCTGCCCAGTGCCGAAGAAAGCATTGCCATCTATGAGGAGGCGCTGGGCCGCAAGGTGGCCAATATGGCGTATTACGATATTCTGGCGGCGGTGCGCATGGCGATCATTACCGTGCGATCCGTGGACTTGCATATCAGCCTCGGCCATATAGCGGCGGATAACAATTCCTACACCAACAATCCGGTCACAGCCTATATCGCCACCAAGCTGAATCTGCCGGTGCCGGAGATTGGTGAAGATTTCCACACCTTTACCGCCAATATTTTCCCCATGGGGGACGATGACTGAGTGTGCCTCTGCGCCATATTTCTGGCCATAGACCGAAATATGGCGCCTTCTGGAACAGCCATTTGGCGCCAGTGACTAACGATTTCTTAGCCGCCAATCTAGGCGATTTACCTACGATAAAATCATTCGCTGTGTGGTGCGGGATGCTTGCTATTGACCCGCTGCCTGACAAGGCAATACTATCGGGGATGACCGGTTTGGCCGGCTAGAATAATGATTGATCATCGCTGCACTCTATATCGATATATCGACGTCTCCGACATATCGACGCCAAATACGACGGTTGTGCAGTACTTTTTCAACCTCCACGGAATATAAATCATGACCAGTCCCTCATCGCAGGCCGCGAGTATTCCCGCCCATGTTCCTGCCGACCTGGTGGAAAGTTTCCCCCTGGTAATGGGTCAGTACAGCGCCGAGAACCCCTTTGCGCGCATTGTGCCCGAGGCCTGCAAGGGGCCTGACGTGGCCTACGCACTGGATATTGTGCCCGGCGGCGGTTCCGCCTGGATCCTGCGCCGCAAGGAAGATCTCCACGCCCTGTACTTTGATACGGAGCACTTTTCCAGCAAGGGTTACAGCTCCTTTGCCAAGTTTATCGGCGAAACATGGAACCAGGTGCCTACAGAACTTGACCCACCGGAGCACACCCTGTTTCGGGTAGCCCTCAACCCGCTGTTTTCACCGCCCAAAATGATGAAGATGGAAGACGATATCCGCCATCGCGCCCGCCATCTGATCAATCAATTCAAGGACCGGGGAAGCTGCGAGTTGATGGGGGATTTTGCCTTTCCTTTTCCTGTCGCCATTGTCCTCGACCTGATGAATCTGCCCCAGGAGCGCATGGATGAATTCCGCCTCTGGGAGCATATGATGCTGCACACCGGGGAATTTTCTGTTCTGCAGGAAGGCGCCCGACTGGTGACCACCTATCTGCGCGGCGTGATCGCCGAACGCAAGAAAAATCCCGGTGAAGACCTGATCAGTTATGCCATCAACGCCAAGGTGGATGGCCGCTCCATGACCGATGATGAACTCATCGGTTATGCCTTCAACCTTTACATCGGCGGGCTCGATACCGTATCCGCCAATATCGGCAACCAGCTGCGCTACCTGGCGGAACACCCCGAACAACAGCAATACCTGCGCGACAATCCCGCGGCCATCAAGGGCGCGGTGGAGGAGTTCATGCGGGTATTTGCTGCGGTGACTACATTCCGCACTTGCATCAAGGAAACCACCATTCGCGGTGTGACCATCAAGCCCGGCGACAAGGTAGCCACCTGCACCACCCTGGCTGGCCGCGATGGCGAGGCCTACGACAACCCCCACGAAGTGATTTTCGATCGCAATGCCCCCCACGTTTCCTTTGCCGTGGGTCCGCATTTCTGCCTGGGAGTCCACCTCGCTCGTCGCGAGTTACGCATTGCCCTTGAGGAGTTGCTGGCAGCGTTACCTGCTTTCAGTATCGAGCCAGGTGCGCAAATCGAGAGTCAGCTGGGCGGTATTATCCAGCCCAAAATCCTGCCCTTGAGGTGGAATGTTTGATCGCAGCCCCGGTATTGCCGGGGCGCGATGTCCATTGCTATTCCAGCGTCAGTAACCCTGTGAAGCCCACAGCCAGGAGCTATCCTTGAAAGTCTCTTTCCTCGCCATGAATGCCTACGAGGGTCCCGCCCCCGGCATTGAAATCTGGCCTGCATTCCCCGAGTCCTGCGACCCGGCTGTCGCCAGCCAGTCCATTCAGCATGCACTGGATCTCAGTGTCCATGCCGAGCAGCTGGGCTTTGACTGGGTGAGCGTCTCAGAACACCACTACGCCCCCTATATGATGACGCCCAACCCGGTGGTCTTTGCCGGCGCCCTGACCCAGGTGCTGAAAAAGGCCCGCATAGCCCTGCTGGGGCCGCTGGTGCCGCTGGTCAATCCAGTGCGACTGGCGGAGGAGCTGTCGATGCTGGATGCCCTCAGCGGCGGTCGTCTCGAAGTACTTTTCCTGCGCGGCACGCCCAATGAACACAAAACCTACGATACCAAAACCAGCGATACCCGCGGCATGACCCAGGAGGGGATCGACCTGGTGCTCAAGGCCTGGACTGAACCGCAACCCTTCAGCTGGGAAGGCGAACACTACCAGTTCAGCAAAATCGCGGTCTGGCCCCGCCCTCTGCAAAAGCCCCATCCCAATGTCTACGGTTCTGGTAACAGCGAGGAATCGGTACTCTTTGCCGCCCAGCGGGGCATGGGTATCGCCTTTTCCTTTGCACCGCCTGATGTGGTCAAAAAGTGGGTGCAGCTGTTTCATGATGAGGCAAAAAAATGCGGTTGGCAGCCCGGTCCCGAGCACGTCATCTACCGCGGTATTGCCTTTGCCGGTGACAGTGATGACGATGCGATGGCGCAGATGGGCGCCTATTTCGGGCAAAAAGCCGAGGAGCAGGCCTTGTTCCAGTCCCAGGCCATGGGTGGTCCGCCGGTGGTGCCGCTGATTTCCGAGCCCTATTTTGTCGGTGGCCCCAGTACCCTGATTGAGCGCTTCCAGGTGTTGAGGGATTGTGGCGTCGGCGTGGTGGATATGGCCTTTGGTGTCGGAACCCATGAACAGAAAATGGCCTCCATGAAAACCTTCGCCGAACAGGTGTTGCCCTCAGTCCACAAAATGTAATCCCCGATTCTGGTTAGTCTTTGGAGAAACTGCTATGGCCGATCAACCGGTTGCCGACACTGCCGATCCTTTTGGCGCCAATGAACCCGTATCGGTAGTGGATACCATTGCCGTACGCCCCGGCCAGCGTCAGGCAGTGATTGACCTGTTCGAACGGGTCTATAAACCCATGGCCGCCGAGCGCGGCCTTGGCTTTGTGGCCCTGTCGCTGCAGCCGCCATTCGAACGCAGGGATACAGGTGGCGAGATTCAGATCCACTGGCAGTATCCCAGTCTGGGCGCCCTGTGGGGTGCCCGGGGTGTTGAAGAGACTGACCCGCAGTTGCCGGCATTCTGGGGTGATCTGGCGCCATTGATTGAGAACAGAACCCGCAAACTTTCCCGCCCCGGGCTGATGGCTGTTGATAGTTTCCAGGGCCCGCCAGCGGTGCCCATGGTCAACACTGCAGGCAGCAGGGCTATTGCGTTTTTGCGTCCTGAAAACGATGTTGAGCCGGGCGAGTGGCCCCAATGGGTCGAGCGTTTGCACGGCTTGGCTGGCAAGGATGGCATTCGTGGCAGTTATGCCGGGTTCAACCAGGGGGGGTATACCGGTCGCCCCGGTGAGATTACCCTCGACCTGGTGTTCGACGATCACCGGACCGATGTCAGCCTGGAACAGCTGCAATCCCTGGTGCCAGTTTCTGCACAGGTAGATGAAGTGGTTGTCCCCGGACCGTGCCTGGCCTGGGGGTATGCCGAAAAGCCCATGGCTGATGCGGTAAAGCGCACTATTTTGCTCAAGGTCCGCGATGACGTCAGCGCCAGTGACATTCAGATCATGGAGCAGACCTTGATCGAGTGGGCGCAGCAGTTGCCGGAGATGGCCACCTGGAGCCTCAGTCGCATTGCCCATTCCAGCGGGCCGGTGCAGTGGAGCCACTGTTACGAGCAGGAATTCACCATCGCCTCGGCGGTAGTGGGTAGTTATCTCAACCATCCATTCCACTGGTCAGTGGCTGATCGCTATTTTCATCCCGAAGGCCACGAGCAGGTGGCCAACGTGTTTTTCCACAGCATCCATGCCATCAGTGAATCCATACTGGTGCCAATACTGGGCAATTAATCTGCCCAAACGTCAACAGACCCTAGGGGCGGAGGTGCGTATGGGCTTTTACGACGAGAAAATTCTCCCCACCCTGATTGATGTGAGCTGTTCCCTGGAACCGGCCATGGCCCTGCGTCGCAGGCTGGTGCCGCAGGCCCGGGGCAGGGTACTGGAAGTCGGCATGGGTTCGGGGATCAATCTGGCCCTCTACAACCCGGAGCAGGTCGAGTTTGTCTGGGGGCTGGAGCCCTCGGAGGGGATGCGCCATAAGGCTCGCCACAATATTGCCAATTCGCCGGTTGAGGTTCGCCTTCTCGATTTACCGGGTGAACAGATTCCCCTCGAAGACAGCAGCGTCGATACGGTGCTGCTCACTTTCACTCTCTGCACCATCCCGGATTGGAAGGCGGCCCTCGCCCAGATCTACCGTGTCATGAAGCCTGGTGCCACACTGTTGTTCTGCGAGCATGGTCGCGCAGATAGCGCCTCACTGCAGAAATGGCAGGACCGTATTACGCCGCTGTGGAAGAAGTGCTTTGGTGGCTGCCATCTCAACAGGCCTATTGCCAGCCTGATCGGGGAGGGTGGCTTCTCCATTCACAGTCTGGAAAACTTTTATATGGAGAAGGGGCCGAAGTTTGTTGGCTATATGTATTTTGGTCAGGCATCAAAACCTGCGTGACGCTCCCTCGTCTGTGGCAGGCCTTCCTCGCTGACCTTCCAGGCTGACTTTCCAGGCAGACCTTCCAGGCAGACAAGGCAATAAAAAACCCCGGAGCGATCCGGGGTTTTTATTGTTCAGCGGTGGTTCGGGATCAGAACTTGACGTTGTTGACGCCCTTCAGCTTGAGAATCTCGCGGGCTTCATCGGGGGTGGCGATAGCCAGCCCCAGACCTTCGAGAATCTCGCGGACCTTGTTGACCTGGGTGGCGTTGGAATGAGCCAGCTGGCCCGGTCCGATCCACAGGTTGTCCTCAAGGCCGACCCGCACATGGCCGCCCTGGGCGGCACTGGTGGCAGCGATGGGCATTTGCTTGCTGCCCGCGCCAAGCACGGACCACTCGTAGTCGTCGCCGAACAGGCGATCCGCTGTGCGCTTCATGTGCTGGATGTCGTCGGGATGGGTGCCGATACCACCGAGAATGCCGAATACGGTCTGGATAAAGAAGGGCGGCTTGACCAGCCCGCGATCCGCAAAGTGGGCCAGGTTGTAGAGGTGCGCGGTATCGTAGCATTCGAACTCGAAGCGGGTGCCGAGGTCGCCGACTACAGTCAGCACGTGTTCCATGTCGCGATAGGTGTTTTTGAATACCAGCTCGTCGCTGTTTTTCAGATAGGGCTCTTCCCACTCATGCTTGAACTCCTTGTAGCGCTTGAGCATGGGGAACAGGCCGAAATTCATGGTGCCCATGTTCATCGACGCCACTTCCGGCTCGAATTTCAGTGCCGGTTCGAGGCGCTGGTCGAGGGTCATGTAGGGGGAGCCGCCGGTGGTGAGGTTGAGCACCGCGTCGCAACGCTCCTTGATTTTCGGCAGGAAGGCGCCGAACGCTGCCGCGGTCTGGTCGGGACGGCCATCCTGCTGGTTGCGGGCGTGAAGGTGGATGATGGCGGCGCCTGCTTCGGCGGCGCCCACTGCGGCGTCAGCAATTTCATCGGCTGTTACCGGCAGGTAGGGAGACATGGAGGGAGTGTGAATGGCGCCGGTGACAGCGCAGGTAATAATGACTTTTCTTTGCTTGGCCATTGGGGGCTCCAATCAGGGTATTTAGATGCCTAATTCTACACCAAGGCTGGGTGCGGTTGGGTAATTAAGCGGGAGCAGGGCGATGCAATTAACGGGTAATCAAGACCGGAGTATTGCCGCTGAGACATGTCAAAGCTGGAGTTGCGCCCCGGGCTGGCTAGCGTTGGGAAATTTGCCCACAACAAAAAACCCGGTGGGACACACCGGGTTTTTTGTTGCTGAACAATTTGCTTCTGAACAACTTGCTTCTGACAAATATGGCAGGTCCAGCCAGCAGGGTTTAGTAAGCGCCTGGAGGAGAAATGTTGGGCGCTACTTCAAGCAGATCGCGACCATAAATCTCATAGCCAAGTGAAGGGATATTCTGCACATGGCGCAGGGCCATGGACAGATCGCGCCAGTAACGCTGGAGGGGATTGTTGAGCATAAAGGCGGAGGAGCCAGCCATAAACATCAGTTGCTCGGAGGCACCGTGAATGAGCTGAATCACCTGGGCACACTGGGCGCGGTTGCGAGCCGCTTCGACCTGGGTCATGGGTGTGGCTGTAGAGGCGGCACGGTCGAGCTGGCCGATGGCATCAAACAGGAGCAGTTCAGCGTTGTCCAGCTGGGAAGCGACCTTGCCGATATCCGAAACGAATACCTGGGAGTCGATGCGCTTGGTGAAGAAGGTGGTCACAATGGGCTTTTTCGGTGCATCTCTCATGACCAGCTCCAGCATGTACTGGGCGCCGCCGAGCAGTTGGGCGATGCCGGTGCAACGCACGGTGGGTACCACGGGCAGGTAGTCACTGGCGGCGCCA
Organism: Gammaproteobacteria bacterium BRH_c0; assembly: GCA_000961645.1. GTDB lineage: Bacteria > Pseudomonadota > Gammaproteobacteria > Pseudomonadales > Porticoccaceae > NAT127. Next base: position 19,980 of record LADM01000119.1, read on the forward strand.
AAATGCTTGATGGAGGGGTCGATGGTGCCAACCGGTTTGTCCATGGTAACCATCATGTGCTGGGGCAGGAACACATCCTTGGCGACAGTGGTGTCGGACCCTGTGCCCTGCATGCCGGTCACATACCAGGTGTCTTCGATTTCCACCTCGTCCATGGGGATAAAGCACATGTTGATGCCGGGCACCACTGGTCCGCTGGGGTCGGCAATCAGGCAGCCGCCCATGATCCACTTCGCCTGACGTGAGCCAGAGCTGTAGGGCCAGGAGCCGCTGACAGTGTATCCACCTTCAACTTCCTTGGCTTTGCCCGGGGGGTTGTAGGCGCTGCACACCGTGCTGGGTCCATTGCCGAAAATGGATTCCTGGATGGCATCAGAGGTGCGGGTGGCGAGCAGGGTTGAACCGTTGATGATCTGGTTCACCCAGGAGACAGACATATCGCCTTTGGCCAGTTCCTGCTGGACGCGGGAAAAACCGGTGGGAGACATGCCAGAGCCGCCCCAGCGCTGGGGTAACAGCAGGTTCAGGATGCCGTGCTTGTCAAAGACCTGTTCCTGGACTTCGCTGGTGGGAGAGCGCTGTTTTTCTCCTTCAGGGGCGTTTTTCTGCAACAGGGGGCGCAGGGCTTTGATTTCTTCGAGCAGGCCGGGCAGCCTGTCATCGGAGAAAGGCGTTAGTTTGGTTTTCAATGCTGTATTCATGGAGTGATACCCTTGGTTGCTGATGGCGCTGTCCCGCACCCTGGATTTTGGCTGTTATTGATCGCAAATGTATGCAATTGAGTGTACATATTGAACAAAATGCTGTCAATTCGTATAACGTTGTACAATTCCTCTATTTTTTGCCTCATTTCAGCTGTATCACTTAAGCTGTTTTGAGGTTTAACTTCATACTTTTCAGATTGTTATCAAAGCTTCTGGTGTGCATGGCGCTCACCAGGTTGGCTGGCGGTGAAAAGTATAGTTCAGCTAGATGCCCGACAGTGTAAAAACACCGCAACCGGGTGCAGCCGCTGTAACGATAGATAGGCTATAGCTGAATATGTCGCCGCAAAAAACGCCTATATTTTCTCTCACAGGCGCCATTTGTCGGTTCTGGCACAGTGGTGAAGCGTCCTTGCATGCTCAGTGACGACCCAGCCAGGATAAGGCCTTGTAGGACAGATCATCAGCCCCGGGTGCTCCGGAGATGGAGCCAGCGACAAATGCCCGGTACGCTTCCTGGTCCACAGGGTGCATTTCGCAGCGGTCCATGGTGGCGGTTCGATAAACGATGCCCCAGCGGCCATTGCGCTTTTCATAGCGGTCGAGATAGCGGCCACCGGCAGTGACTTCCATGGGAGTGTCGCCGGATGTGCGATGATAGGCCTCGGCGTATATTTCACCCTCGGCTTTGTCGCCACGCACAACAAACAGAGTGTTGGACATGCGGTGAACGGTGGCTACATAGTTGCCTGCGTCCTTTTGCACCCAGGTGACAAATTCGCTGGCGCTGCCTGAAAAAATGGCGCCCCGATCTTCCACTGCATCGTCGTGGTAAACAGACAGTAACAGAGCGTAATCCCGGCGGTCGATGGCGCGACAGTAGGTCATGACCAGCTCGTGGAGCGCCTGTTTGTCGAGCAGGGTTTGCAAGGTGTCGGGTTGATGTTCCATGATGGACTGGTTCCTCTGTGATTATTCGTCGTTATAGAATTTGTCGAAATGATCATACCCATTTTCAGCCGCGGCGTCAGGCCTCAGGAGCGTACACTAACGCCTATCTTTTGATATGTGACAGTCAGGGACTGGCATGTTGATATCAACGTTTTGCCAACCGAGAATCAATAATCATGACAACTGAAATCCCCGGCTCCAAAGAGCTGTTTGAAAAATTCAGCACCTATATCCTGCCAGGTCGTGTCAAGGATCCCCAGCGCGGCCTTGAGGAGGCCCGTGAGGCTGAGCGTATCGGCCTTGGCGGCGTGTGGATCTCCGAACGTTATGCTACCAAAGAGCCAGCTGTACTCGCCGGTGCTGTCAGCCAGCTGACCTCAAAACTGCGCATCACTGGCACCATGTATGTGACCATGCGCCATCCGCTGGTGACGGCCAGTGTCGCCAACCTGATGCAGCAGGTCAGCGGTAACCGCTTTCAGCTCTTGCTGGCCAAAGCGACGCCGGACTATCTGGCATCCATCGGTTCTCCCAATATCACCTTCCCGCGTCTTGCCGATGCCATTTCCCTGTACCGTCGACTGTGGCAGGGCGAGACCATCAACTATGACGGTATCCTTGGCAAATTTCCCGCCATGAGCATGACAGACCGCTATGACGGGCCGATGCCGCCGATCATCTTCACCGCCATTGGACCCAAGTCGCTGGCTTTTGCCGGTGAGCATTGTGATGGTGTTTTGTTGCACCCCTTCATCACCTGCGAAGGCGTGGCAAAATCCATCAAAATTGTACGCGAAGCCGCTGAAAAGGCTGGTCGCGATCCCAAATCGGTCAAGATCTACCACAACATCATTGTTGCGCCGGATCTGTCCAAGGCCGAAGAGGAAGCGGTTGTTGGCGGTCGCGCCATCACTTATCTGCAAGCCCAGGGTTTTGGCGAAGTGATGGTACAAACCAATGGCTGGGATATGGGTGTGCTCGACAAGATTCGCAATCACCCGCTGATGAGCAATCTGGAAGGCACCAACGCCGACCAGGCTTTCACCCGCGATCAGCTGGTGGAAGTGAGCCGGGTTATGCCCCAGAGCTGGATTGATGACGGTGCCGCTGTAGGCACTGCCGCAGAGTGCGCCAAAAAGCTGTGTGCGTTCCTGGATGCGGGCGCCGATGAGATACTGCTCCACGGCAGCGCGCCGAAGGACATGGGGCCGCTCACGGTTGAGTTGCGCAAGCTGCTGGCCCAATAATCCGTTTGCTGTTGCCGTCTGCCGATTGGGCAGGACGAGCAAATAAAAAGGGCGGGAATCTTGTTCCCGCCCTTTTTACGTTAAGGGCCAGTTTGGTTGCGGTCCGGTTTTGGTCGCTGTCTAGACCAGCAATAATTCCCTGAGCTTTTCCAGGCGCACTTGTGTCAGCCCCAGGTTCTTTTCCAGGTAGCCTTCAATCGATCCTGCCTCTTCTGCTGCCGAGGCGAAGGATGCCTCAAGATAGCTGGGGTCAAGGCTGATCATGCCGTCCACGGTCTCCGGGCTCGGGCTGAAACCAAAGGATTCGGTGAAGGCTTCGACAATGCCGTCGGCAAAGCGTGAATCAATGTAGCGGGCCGAGAGCATGTAGTCTGCCATGATGGTTTCGGTAGGGATGCCCAGCGCCAGCAGCAGTATTCCCACCACAAAGCCGGTGCGGTCCTTGCCTGCGGTACAGTGAATGAACACCGGCAGGGCATCTTCATCCATGATTTTGTCAAACATGATGCGCAAGTGGGGTGCCATTACCCAGGGCATGGCTCTGTAGTTGTGGACCATTGCCCGCATGGCGCCCTTGGCGGAAGGGTCGGCCCGCAATGCTTCCCAGGCTTCGTTGCCCGCGGCGCGCAAGTCAGCGGAACCCTGAAAATTCAGCACTTCAATGGGCTGCCCAGCGCACCAGCTATTGGGCGCGCTGGTGCGTTCACCGTCACTGCGCAGATCACACAGCAGTTTTATGCCGAGGCTGTGGAGTTTCTCTATATCCCCGGATGTCAGGTAAAACGGCCCTTCGGAGCGCAACAGCAGGCCATTTTTTATGGTGCGGCCATCGTTGGCTTTTGTGCCGCCCAGATCGCGGAAGTTGGGGGTGCCTTGCAATTGAATACTGACTGTTTGGGGATTTGTCATGGTAAGTCTCGGGTGCGAAAGGGGCTGGTAATTTTTAGGTATTCAGCGCGATATGGTCGATACTGTAAGGACGCTTGCAGACTGGTTGGTGCTGGTTTGAGTACCAACTTAATCCATGTCGACCAGGGTGTTTCGGCTTGATCGCGGCAGGCTCCGCCGATAGAATCCGGGGATTCTACATTTTGAACAATAACCCGTCAAAATGTACTAAATTACATAACACTCACCAGTCCTGCAATTGAACCTGGCACAGACCCTTGCCCGTACCAGGTTCACCGACATACTTCGCGTTTACCCTGGAGGTAACACCATGGACATCGCAACAAAAAGCATACGCAGCTTGCCCAATGGCAAGACGCTGGACGATCTGATCATGCGGGAGACCCGCGAGGTCTCGCTGGCGGTGATGAATGACGAAGAGCTGTACCAGTGGGAACTGGAAAACCTGTTCGGCATGGGCTGGAACCTGCTGGGTCACGAGTCCGAGATTCCCGATGCCAATGATTACGTGGTGCGGCCCATGGGTGAAGACTTGGTGATTGTGGCCCGCGACCGCCAGGGCCAGATCCACGTCAGCCTCAACGTCTGCCCCCACCGCGGCATGCGCGTGGCGCTGGGTGAAGAGGGCAACGCGCCGGCCCACAAATGTATCTACCACGGCTGGGCGTTCCGTCCCAATGGCGACTTTATTGGCGCCCCGGTGGAAAAAGAGCAGATGCACGGCGGCCTGTGTTCCAAGGCGGAGCTGGGTTTGAAGAAAGCCCGCATCGAGCTCTACGGTGGCCTGATCTTTGCCACCTGGAACCACGACGGTCCCTCCTTTGAAGAATACCTCGGCGACGCCAAGTTCTACTTCGACATGCTGTGGAAGCGCACCGACAACGGCCTGGAAGTGCTGGGCGCGCCCCAGAAAGTCTCTATCGACTGCAACTGGAAGTGCTCCGGCGAACAATCCGGCGGCGACGGCTTCCACACCCTCAGCCTGCACCGCTGGCTGATTGAAGCGGGCCTGTTCCGCAGCGACGGCGATGATCCCACTGACCTCGCCCCTGCCATGTACGGCATCAACGTCAGCGCCAACGGCCACAACGCACGCTGCATCCCCATCGAAGGCACCTTCGACATCGCCAAGAAAATGGATGCCTCCAGCATGAGCCTGGAGGACCGCCTGTACAAACTGGCGCCCCCCGGCATCCACAAGGAGCTGGTGCCGCAGCTGCAAAAGCACCTCTCCCAGGAGCAGATCGAACTGCTGGTGAAATCCCCGCCGCAGGTGGGTGGCATCTTCCCCAACCTCAACTTCCTGTTTGTCTACGCGCCGCAGCCTGACGGTGAAGTGCTGGGCGCCATGGCGATCCACATCATCGTCCCCAAAGGCCCGCACCGCTCCGAGTTCTGGACCTGGATGTTCACCGAAAAGGACACCCCGGAAGAAACCAAGGAGAAGATGCTGCGCAACGCCGTGCAGCAAGTGGGCACCTCGGGCCTGATCGAACAGGACGACACCGACACCTGGCCGCACATCAGCCTCGCCTCCAAAGGCTACAAGGGCCGCAAGGACATGACCCTCAAGTATCAGGCGATTCTGGGTGAGAACAAGCCCGAGGGCTGGCCCGGTGGTGGCAAGGTGTTTGCTGGCTTCTCCAAGGACGACACCCAGTGGGAATGGTGGGAAGC
>LADM01000009.1 GCA_000961645.1 Gammaproteobacteria bacterium BRH_c0
AAAAGCGCCACTCGTCGTTGCTCCTCACTCATTTGGAATAACCAAACTACGCTCGTCGCGTCTCGATTGGCGCTTTTTTAGGCACAACGCCGATAATGCAAATAGTGTTAACAGGCCCTAGCTTATGCCAGCCACGCCTGTAGAGAGCGTGAAATATCGGCAATTTCCTCCACACAGACCTCATGCTCCATGGCGTAGGCAGTATAGCCCGGCTGGTAACCCAACAATTCGAGCGCTGCAACCGCCCGTTTACCCAGAGTTTCCGGCACCACCGGATCACGACTGCCATGCAGTATTTGCACCGGCAGCTGACGATTGGATGGATGGGGCACGATGGAATCGGCGGTGGCAAAATAGGTGGACATCGCCAGCAGTCCGGCGAGGGGTTTGGGGTAGGTCAGCGCTGTCTGGTAAGCGACGGCGCCACCCTGGGAGAATCCGGCGATGACAATGCGCTCGCTGGCAATGCCCCGCTCAATTTCGCGGTCAATCAGGTCGGCAACTTTTTGCGCTGACGCCAGCAACTGGGATGCATCGGGCTTCCTCTCAATATCCATCGACACAATGTCATACCAGGCAGGCATCACGTAGCCACCATTGACCGTGACCGGAATCGCCGGAGCGTGGGGGAAAATAAAGCGGATGGCGGCGGATTCGGGCAACCTCAACTCCGGCACAATGGGTTCAAAGTCATGGCCGCTGGCACCCAGACCGTGGAGCCAGATCACAGCGGCATCGGCCGGTGCATTGGCGGTTTCTACTTCGATGGCAGGCAGATAAGTCATTGTTGTTTCGCATTCCTGGGGCTGGATTGGAGGGCGCCATTATAAACACTCGCGCCGCTGGTTGGCGGATTGTCTCGTCTGGCAGACCTGTCAGTGCTGAGCTGGGCTGGGCGCCCGGGCAGGCTGTGGTTGCCAGCCTTCAAGCCTTTGCCGATAATGGCCGCCTATCCCGGCAGCGACAAACACTATGGCATCCCTGCAAGACCAACTGCTCAAGGCTGGCGTTATCGACAAGAAAAAAGCCAGCCATATCAAGCATGAAAAGCACAAGCAGACCAAGCAGCAGCCCAAGGGCAAGATCCCGGAGGCTGAAGCCAAGGCCCTGGCCAGGCAGGCCATTGCCGACAAAGCTGCGCGCGACAAGGAGATCAATCGGCAGAAGCAACTGGAAGCCGACAAAAAGGCCCTGCGGGCGCAAATTATCCAGCTGATCACCATGAACCGAATCGACCGGCACCGGGGCGATGTGGCCTTTCAGTTTGCCGACGATAAAAAAATCAAAAAACTCTATGTCACCCAGACGCTGCACAACCAGCTGGGGCGTGGACTGATTGCCATCGTGCGCCTGACCGATGGTTACGAACTGGTGCCAGCGGCGGTGGCAGACAAGATCCGCCAGCGCGATGACAGCGTGATTGTGCTGCACAACACCAAGGCGACCACTGAACTGGCCGAAGACGATCCCTATGCCGACTTCCAGATCCCCGATGATCTGATGTGGTAATAGGCCACCAGGATTAAAAGACTTTCTCTCGATGTGTGGGCTCCTTGGGAGGAGCCCACACATCGAGAGCAATAATCTTTACCGAATACACCCAACATTAGTTAAGCAAGCCGATCTAGCGGCCTGGAGTGCGGCCAAAAGGCGGCGCTGGACGACGGGGTGATTGGTTGCCATCAGCACTGACAGCCGACCTTTCGCGCTGATCATTTTCCTGTTTAGCCGGTTGATTGTGGCCTGGTTTGCCCGCCCCGGTTTTTTTCATGGCCGCCGTTTTCTGCAAACGCTTTCCCTCATTACCCCGCTGGCGAGCGACTGTCTGTACATTGCTATTACCCTGCTTCGGCTTTTTCGGCTTTTTGGGTTTGAGTGGGCGCTGGCTGGTGCGGGATTGCGGCACATCGTGAACAGGCTCAAAGCCGTCAATCAGTTTGCGCGGCAATACCTGGCCGATCAGTTGCTCGACTGAACAGAGAAACGGAAATTCGTCGGCACTCACCAGCGACACAGCTTCGCCGCTGGCACCGGCTCGACCGGTACGGCCTATGCGGTGAATATAGTCCTCGGCCACCTTGGGCAGATCGAAATTGACCACCTGGGGCAATTGCTCGATATCCAGCCCGCGGGCGGCCACATCCGTGGCCACCAGTATCTGAACCACACCATTCCTGAAATCCGCCAGCGCCTTGCTGCGCGCCACCTGACTCTTGTCACCATGAATGGCGGTGGCCCTGACGCCCTCGGCGGTCAGAAACTGGGTCAGCTTGTTGGCGCCCTCGCGGGTCTTGGTGAATACCAGCACCTGTCCCCAGCGCTGAACCCGGAGCAACTCCAGCAGCAGCGCCGGTTTTTGTTTCTTGTCCACCGGACAGATCCACTGCCTGACGGTTTTGGCGGTGGTATTGCGCGGACTGGTGGAAATTTCCACAGGATTGTTCAGCAATCCTCGGGCCAGGTCGCGGATCTCATCCGAAAAAGTGGCCGAGAACATCAGGTTCTGGCGTTTGCCCGGCAAGAGGGCAAGAATCTTGCGGATGTCCGGCAAAAAGCCCAGATCCAGCATGCGATCGGCCTCATCGAGGACCAGCATCTCCAGCTGTTTGAAACGGATGGCGTTTTGCTGATACAGATCCAGCAACCGACCTGGAGTGGCCACCAGCACATCCACGCCCTTGCGCATTTTCATCATCTGCGGGTTGATCTTGACGCCGCCATACACCACGACGGCGCGCAACGGCAGGTGGCGACCATAGCTGATTACGCTGTCACACACCTGTATGGCCAGCTCGCGGGTGGGCGCCAGGATCAGTACTCGCGCCTGATTGGGCTGGGCCGACGACCCCTTCATCAACCTGTCCAGCAAGGGCAGGGTAAAGCCTGCCGTCTTGCCGGTCCCGGTCTGGGCGGCGGCCATCACATCGCGCCCGGCCAGAATCGCCGGAATCGCTTTGATCTGGACAGGTGTAGGGGTGTCATAGCCCTGCTCGTCAACAGCGCGCAGGAGAGGGGCGGATAAACCCAGGGTGGCAAAACTCATGGTGTAATCTCTGGTGAACCGGTCGGAATAGGAGGCTCTGGCAGGCTGCGCAGCTTAACCAATCCTGCCCGTCGGGGCCAGATTGACCGGGAAATGATCAGACTGGCGAGTGAATGCCGCCCGGCTTATTCAACCCGGTTGCGGCCTTTGCGCTTGGCTTCATACATGCGCTGATCGGCAATATCCAGGCATTCTTGCAGGGTGTGGGCTTCTGCACCCGCCTCGACGCAGCCGACACTGATGGTCAGATTGAGAGTGACATCATTGAGGGCAAAAGGCTGTGCCTGGATCTCATGGCGCAAGCGTTCAGCCACCGCGCGTGCGTTCGCGAGATTCGAGCCAGGCAGCAGAATGGCAAACTCCTCACCACCGATTCGACCGATAAAATCGCCGGGGCGCAACGCGGCAGACGCCTTTTTTGCAAACAGTTGCAGAGCCGCATCACCGGCCAGGTGGCCATAGCGATCATTGATCTGCTTGAAATAGTCCAGATCGACAATGAGAATCGAAAAGGTGGAGCCCGCCTGCTCCCTCAGTTCCTGCAAATGCCGGGCGCGATCCATAAAGCCACGGCGGTTGGCGACGCCGGTGAGAGGGTCCGTTGCCACCTCCTGGTTCAAGTCCTCATTTATCTGCTGGAGCTTTGCCAATGCCTGTTCGGCACGGGCTTTTTCGGCACTCACCTGCTCGATCAGATCAGCGTAACTGTAGACTTCCAGAAAAGAGCGGGTAGTGAGATAGGCCTGCCCGATGGCATAACTCACAAGCAGGAAACCCGCCGCAAATATCAGGTGTGCCAACCACCACAGGTGATTCCACGGCGATGCCAGCATGAAAGCCAGGCACGACTGTGCAAACCATGCCAGAGCTATGCCGTGCGTGACCAACAGCGGCGAGCGCACACCGCGCGCCACCAGAGTCACCAGAGTCACCAGACTGGCCATTAATAGCACCAGGGCACTGAGTTCAAGCCCCAGCCGTAACACTACAGAGGAGCCGACAGGAGACAGCGCCACAACAGCAACGACGGCGTCGATTATCAAGAATATTCCCACGGCACCCAGCCAGTAGCCCTTGCCCTGGCGGCGTAAAAGGGGTTCTGGCCCCGTTCCACGACCAACCACCCCCAGCAGCAGGCATGCAGCCATCACCAGTCGCGACACCGGACCGTACAACACAAAGAGAGCCAGGCGCTCCTCCGCCCAGGGAGTGAATACCCCATGGAACGCGTAGATCAGGGTGAACCCCAACAGTCCCAGAGTCAGCCAGCGCTGAAAGGGTTCCCCCGAGTGAGCGTAACAGCGCCAGGCGACGGCAGTGACAGCCAGCCCGGCGAGAATCGATATGGCAATGGCAACGATATGAAACAGGTGGTGATCGAAAAGCAGATCAGCTGGGATATGCCGCTGCACATAAACAATCATGAACACAGGGGCTACGGCGAACAGCACCTGCAGGATATGGATATAGCCACTAACGCGCTTTCTCATCGATGTCTCAACCTGACAATGTCACCTGTGATGAACTCAGGCATGGAACTGAGCGCCGATTACATCTGCTCCTGTGTTTCTGGTCTGCGAGTCTCCGTTGCCTGGATCCACGACAGATACTGTTCCAGGTGTATGTTGCCTGTACAGGGGACCCGTCTGCGGCAATGGCCGCCACAGACAGGTCCCACAACCATCGCTTTAGTGGAGCGGCGGGAATTGGGCAAAGGGGTGCTGTTTCTTCAGAACTTCTAAAGTTTTCTTGATTGTCTCCAGCTCATTGCCATCAACGCTCAGACTTTCCAGCCGCGACTCCACCGGCATAGCCGCCATCCTTTCTTCCAGATTGGCCAGACGTTGCTCGGTAGCACCCAGCGCAGCCATTTGCTGGGTGGCAATTTCGCTGTTGGTGGTATCGGGGCTGAGGTTATCGAGACTGGTTGTGCCTGGGGATTGTTGCGCCAGCAGTGAATACTTCTCCTCCAGGCTCGCAAGACGCTGTTGGGTCTCACGCAGAATCGCCAGATCCTGCTCGCCCATGGTGGCGCTGGCAATGACGGGTTGCGGAGCGCCGCTGGCCGCGAGCTTGTTGGCTTCGATGCTGGCCAGACGGGCTTCCACCTCACTCTGCCATGCCCGCGCCAGAGCCTGCTCACTATTGTTGGCGGATGCCTGGGCGACAATATTGAAGATGGTATTGGTGTTGATGTCGTAATTGAATTCGTTCAGTACCCAGCTGTCGCGCACCTTGTAGAAAATCATAAACCAGGCCACTGCCTTGACCTCGTACTTGACCAGATGGGTCACCCGGATAAATGACTGGCCGGACATCTCGGTGCTCACATGCTCGACACCCACCGCCTTGCCGTAGTGCTGGATGGTATGTTCGTAGTGGGCCTTGTACTGGCGGGCAAACATATCAATCTGGGCAGGAGGAATATTGGTGTTGGTTTTCATCTTGCGCCAGGCATCGTCGAGCTGGACCCGGCTCAGGTGCATGACAACATTGCTGCTGTAGTCGAGAGCATCTTTGACCGTCACAAGCCCCGACGCATTGGCGCTGAGGCTGGTGGCCATCAACAGGGCAAGCAGAGTGCTGACTAGGATTCTGTACATGGGTATTGTCCCGTTCCGTTATGTGACTTTCTGTTATATGACGCGCCCCGTTATATGGCGGGACCTGTTATGCGACGCGAGGAAATCCGTGCGTCTTTTTGCAACGCCAGCCGTCAACCGTCTGCCAGGCGTCCCACCAACCGAGTATATAGCACCCATGGTTATCTGAAAGTAATGCTGATCTGGTGGTTTGTACCATTCAATCCTCCGGCACCCTGAAAAACAGGGTTTTGTTGAGCAATATACGCCTAAAGTTGTTAAGCATCGCAGCGTAAACACAGGGCTGTTGACCGCTATTGCGCTGGACTCAGACCTATCACTTTTGTTTGTTGACCGCTATTTCACTATCATGCGCGGCCTGATACACAGACCAGAGGCCGGATTTGACTAAATCACACTTTTTGCCCGGACAGCGCTGGGTCAGCAATACCGAACCTGAAGCGGGCCTTGGCATTGTCGTAGAGCGTGCCCACCGCCGTGTTACCGTCACCTTTCCCGCCATTGCCGAGCAGCGGGTCTACGCTATCGACAACGCTCCCCTGAGCCGGGTGCACTACAGCGAGGGCGACATTATCCGCCGCGATGACGGGGTGGAACTGACCGTGACAGCCATTCACGAGGAGAGCGGACGCCTGGTCTACCAGGCCAGTGATGACAATGGCGATGAACAGAGTGTCGATGAGCTGGATCTCGACAGTTTTATCCAGTTCAGCAAACCCCAGGACCGGCTATTTTCCGGCCAGATCGATTCCCCTGCCCGCTCGGCGCTGCGCCGCGAAACCCTCGACCACCTGCGCCGCCTGCAACAGTCTGCCACCCAGGGCCTGCAGGGCGCCCGCGCCCAGTTGCTGCCCCACCAGTTTTATATCGCCAGTGAAGTGGCAAGCCGCCATGCCCCGCGGGTATTGCTGGCCGACGAGGTTGGCCTGGGCAAGACCATCGAAGCCGGGCTGATCATTCACCAGCAGCTGATCAGCGGGCGCGCCAGCCGGGTGTTGATCGTGGTGCCCGACAGCCTGATCCACCAGTGGCTGGTGGAAATGCTGCGGCGTTTTAACCTGCGCTTTGCCATTCTCGATGAAGAACGCTGCCAGGCCTTGACCACCCCGGACAATGTTGACTCGCTGGATGACGAGGATGACATCACAGCCAGCGACGAAGACTTTGCAGCCAACCCCTTCGAGAGCGCCCAGCTGGTGCTGTGCAACCTGTCGTTTCTGGTCAACCACCCAAACCGTCACCAGCAAGCCTGCGACGCGGGCTGGGATCTGATGGTGGTGGACGAAGCCCACCACCTGCGCTGGAGTGAAGAACAGGCAAGTGCTGAATACCGCTGTATCGAAACCCTGGCAGCGCGGGTAAAAGGCCTGCTACTGCTGACAGCGACACCGGAACAGCTGGGAATCGAAAGCCATTTTGCCCGCCTCAAGCTGCTCGATCCGGCGCGCTACCACGACCTGCAACAGTTTCGCGAGGAGGAAAGCGGTTACCGGAACGTCAGTGAACTGGTAGAAGCACTGCTGGCGGAGGATGCCCCTCAGCAATTACGCGACGCGCCCCGGTTGCTTGCCGAGCTGCAACAGTATCTGGGTGAGGCAGGGACCGCCGTCTTGCAAAAAGCCCTGCAGGGCGACCAGAACCCTGCCGCCATCGCCACTGCGATTAGTGACCTGATCCGCAACCTCCTCGATCGCCACGGCACCGGGCGGGTGCTGTTCCGCAACACCCGCGACGCGGTGGCCGGGTTTCCCGAACGGCAATTCAATGCCTACCCCCTGCCCCCGCCTGCGCGCTACACCAGCACCCTTGAAGGCCTGGGGGAGATCATCAGCCCCTCCCTGCAGGAGCGGCTGCATCCGGAAACCCTGCTGGGTGACAACTGGCTGACCAGCGATCCCCGGGTTGCCTGGCTCTGCGACTGGCTGGACGGATTGAAGGACGACCAGGGCCGCGCCGAAAAAGCCCTGGTCATCTGTGCCCGCGCCAGCACCGCCAAAGCGCTGGAAGACTATCTCAACCTGCGCCAGGGATTTCGCACCGCCCTTTTCCACGAGGGTATGACCCTGGTGGAACGGGATCGCGCCGCGGCCTATTTTGCCGACGACGAGGAATCTGCCCAGGTGCTGGTGTGTTCTGAAATTGGCAGTGAGGGCCGCAATTTCCAGTTTGCCCGCCATCTGGTGCTGTTTGATCTTCCCCTCAACCCGGATCTGCTGGAGCAGCGTATCGGCCGCCTCGATCGCATCGGCCAGCGCCATACGGTGCAGATCCATGTGCCCCACTACGACAGTGGCGCCCAGGTGGTACTGGTGCGCTGGTACCACGAAGGCCTCAACGCCTTCGAACGGGTGTGCCCGGTGGGCGCCGCCATCCATGAACAGGTTGGCGAAGCCCTGCGACAGTGCCTGCTGCAGGCAGAAAACGAAGACGCTGTTGAACAGTTGCTGGCCGACACCTGCGACCTGACCGAAGCCGCTATACAGCGCCTGCAACAGGGCCGCGACCGCCTACTGGAATTAAGCTCCTGTGATCCGGTGCGCGCCGAACACATCATCGACGCCATTGCCGAGTCAGAAAGCCCGCACCAGCTCGCCGACTATATGGCCAGGGTATTCGACCAGTTTGGTGTTGATCACAGCGATCACAGCGCCAATGCCATCATTGTCGCCCCCGGTGACCATATGCAGTGTGAGAGCTTCCCCGCCCTGCTCGAAGACGGCATGACCGTGACCTACAGCCGCGACAAGGCCCTCAGCCGCGAGGATATTCATTTCCTAAGCTGGGAACACCCGATGGTGAGCGGCGCCATGGACATGATCATCGGCGGCGAATTTGGCAATGCCACCCTGTGCACGCTCAAACTGCCGCCCCTCAAGCCCGCCACCCTGCTGCTGGAAACCTTTTATACCCTGCACTGCCCGGCACCCAGGCACCTGCAACTGCACCGCTTCCTGCCCGCGACTACCCTGCGCGTGGTGGTGGATGTGAATGGCAAGGATTTGACCGATATCCTCACCACCGCACACCTGGACAAACTCGGGCAAAAGGTCGCCAAGGGCACAGCTCAGGATGTGGTGCGTCACACGCGCCCGCAAATCACCGCAATGATCAAACAGGCTGAGGAACTGCTACCCCAAAAAAGCCTGCAGGGAGAGCGTGGGGATCTGGTGGCCACTGCTATTGCCGCCATGGAGCAGAGCCAGAACCGGGAGTTGCAGCGCCTGATGGCCCTGGCGCAGGTCAACCCCAATATTCGCCAGGACGAAATTGACCATATAGTGGCAACCACCGCAGCCCTCAAGCACCATATGGAAAAGGCCGAATGGCGACTGGATTCGTTGCGGGTGGCTATAACGGTTTGATCTTTTTGGGCTGAAAGATATTGAATACGCTTTTTATACAGAAACTCAGACGAGGCACAACCAATGTCATCCACTGAAGCAGCTCAAGAACAGCGGGAGAAATTCGCCAGCTTTGTTGCCAGCTGTACATTTTTTGATGCCAGCGGTGTACTCGATCTGGAAAAATTCTGCATGCACCTCTACCTGGCTCTGTTCTCGGATGCAGCGCCAGCACCACAGCCCATCGCGCTCTATGAACTGATGCTGAAGGTTATCGGCAAGCAAAAACCCCGCCTGGTCAAAAACCGTATCTACAAGATCAAGGTCGAAAACTGGGATGAGAGCCTGCGCAATTACTACCCTGATCAGGAGAGAACCTGTCTGCATTACGCACTAGTGAGTGCGGTGTATCCCACCTGGATACAGCAGGTGGGCACAGAATTGCTGCACCACAAGAATCCCCACGACCTCAAGGGGCGCTTCTGGATTCAACCGGAATGGCCCATCACTTCGCAATATATCAACCGCTTTGAAGCCGAACTGTTGCGGGTGGTTGGCCTGGCGGGGATATTGCGGGGGGATGGGTCAGGACAGCAACTGTCCTGACCCGATGGATTGGCTGTAGTCCATTTACCCTGGGTGGTTAGTCAATAACGATTTGCCGATCAGAATTGGTAAAAACGCTGGGTATCCATGTCATCTGCCGCGCGGCAGAAACGCTCCAGGGAGCACATGGTTTCCTGCTGGGGATTGATGTTGGATTGCCAGGCGATCAGCCCCCAGATCACCCAGCGCGACACTTCCTCCTGCGCCTGCTCAAGGCTGAACTCGGGGCCACCATTGGCGGCAAGTTGCTGCAGGTAATACTTGATGAGGTCGTCACCGGCCTTGCGGCGATCGGCAATTTCCATCGACCCCACCAGGAAGTAGGTGAGATCGCGCCACGGCAAGCCCTTGCGCACAATCTGCCAGTCAAACCAGATACGGGTGCCATCGGGACGGCGATAAGTGTTGCCCAGATGGGCGTCGCCGTGAACCAGGCAGCGCGGGCCGGTGTAGGCGCGATCGTGCTCGCAAAGCTGCTGAAAGGCGCTGTACAGGCGCTGGGTATCGGCCGCCATCCAGCGCGGGAATATCTCCAGCCGTTCCGGAATACTGTTATGGCGGGCGAAATAGTCCGGCATCATCATCCAGTAGTCATCGGTGGCGGTCTCCGGCGCCATCGCGGTTTGCACCCAGGTCTGGTTATCCAGCTCCGGGTGACCCCAGGAGCGGCCATGCATCATCGCCATGCCGTCCAGTGATTTGGCCATGTCCTCGACACTGATGGGCTGGTGTGAATAGCCGAACTCACCGCCGAGGGGAATCAGGTCTTCAAGAATAATAAAACCCTGCTGGCTCTGTTCGTCATCATCCCAATCGGCGAAATAGCACTTGGGTGAAGGCACCGGCATCTGGGTCGCCAGTGAGTGATAAAAGCGCGCCTCGTTGACACAGACCGGGCTGCTCATGGGGCTTCCGGACCAGTTGGCCTTGAGGCATACATCTTCAGGCAAACCTGCGTCGATGCCCGCCTGGTTGAGGTCGAGTTTAACCCGGGCCTTGGTGGTATGACCGGGGATAAACTGGGTTACCTCCATGCTGTTGACAACAACGCCAGGGTATTGGGTTTGCAGGGTGCGGGTCAGCCAGGCGGCATCGACCTTGTCGAATTCAAGGGGAAGCCGTTCGCTACGGGGGGACGCCATGGGTACTCCTGTGACTCTAATAATTATTTGGCGACACTCATTACCTGAAGATAATAGCTACCTGAAGATAATAGCTACCTGAAGATAATAGTTATCTGGCAACAGTCGCCAAAATATTCGGAATCTGACCGTACCACTAACCGGATTGGGACACATTCCACCGGCCACTAATATAAGTCAATTGTCTTAGACTGTACAACACCCCATTTCCAGGCTATCGCTGTATCTCGCGGGAAAAACAACATCTTTCAGCATTCCAGCCCGTACCTGGTCATTCCATAGCGCCAGGTCCATGGGACAACCAGGGCACCACCGGCTGCTGGCCCACACCGGGTTTCGACCAGTCGCACACCCCGCCGGGGAATACCTGCTCGAGCTGCTGCCATTCCGCGCCAGTAAAGCTCACCTTGTAGTCAGTACGGGACAGGGGCTTCAACTGGCATTTGAGAGTATTGGCATCGAGGGGGCCACCCGCCTCCTTGCGCACAAATGACCAGGACGGCCATTGCCGGTTGCAAGCAGAATCGGGCTTGCGGCTAAAAGTTTGGGGTTCAGCGATAAACGTCGGCATTGTCGACCAGGTAAAGCAGCCATCCTGTGCCGCCGCGGGCTTGTTGCGCAGCACCTTGGCCAGCCGGGCATCAGCGGATTTATCTGCTCTGTAGCTGGCCACCCAGTCGATAAAGGTGTCCCAGCTCTGCTCCTCTGTGGTTTTCTTGAGCGCTTTGAACTCCTCCGATGGCGTGCCCCCCATTTGCGCCATCTCAGTGACTGCGCCCCCACCGCGCCACATCACATGGTTATCGCTATGGCCATTGAGGTTTTTCATGCGCTCGCGGGCCGCAAAGTGAAACCACTGGTAGTGGTACAGCTGGTCCTCGTCGTAAAGGTGGCTGAGGTCAAACACCGGAATCTCTGCCAGCCCGCCACCGCCGCTGAGGCTGATACCGCTGCGGTAGGCGCGCGCCAAAACCACTTCCTCAGCTTCGGTTCGGCCCGGCTGTGGGTTGGCATCGTGGTCAAATCCACCGATATGAGCGTTCAGGTCGATAAATTGTCGTGGTCTGATGGTGCTGACGTTGAGGGCCTGGAGGCCATACTGCACACCCACATTATCAAAGGGCGATTTGGCAAACCCGGTGGCCTCGTCGATCCCGTAAATATTGCGGGCGGCATCAAATACCGTGGGGCGGGCGCCGTCGGGGTTGCTGTGCGGATCATAGCGCAGTGCCTCGGGCACCCCTTCATGCCATACCGCTGGCCGGTAGCTTTTGAGGATTGGGCTCGGGGGGATCGGGTCGGCCCGCCCCGGCACCGGGTCGGCGCGCCCTGACTGCATGGCCATGTCATACCAGGCGCGGGCATTCTTGTAACCGGACACCGCCACCATCTGCGCCTCGGTGAAATTGCCGCTGTTGCCCTTCAGGTAATAATTGCTAAGCAGGTGGGCATCAAGGCCCGCCAGGGCAATGGACAGGGCATCGGGGAAAGTACTGCCGATCATCACGCCATCGAACAGCCCGGGAAAGGCATCGGCTATCTGCAGGCTGGTGTAGGCCCCGCCGGAACTGCCCGTGCTGACTGTAAAATCCGGCACCCCCATAGTCTCGATAAAATGCTCCTTGCCCATCATCGTGGTTTCACCGGCAAGCACAGGATTGCAACTGTTGGTGGGGTGGTTGAGCGTATTGGTGAACAGGGCGTAACCCTCACCCAGCCGTGTCACATCAAAAATATCGCCGCCCTGGGCATTGCCCTGGCGGAACCAGCCGCTGACACAACCAAAGCCGTGCAGGGCGATCAAGCGTTTATTCCAACCCTTGGGTGCGTTAAAGGGAGAGGGTTGTGCTTCTGATGTCGGGTCGTGCAGCACCGCCGCCTGGTAGATACCGCGGTTGATGGTGCGGGTTTCCAGCCGCACCACAAAAGGCATGGTCTGGCCGCTGGTGGTCGTCACAGTCGCCACATCCGCAGGTAATACAGTGCGGTCCGCCAGGGGGGTGAAGGTATCGGCCCCTTGCGCCAGATAGACATAATCCACCCGGGGAGCAATGGCGCAATCCCTGTCGAGGGGCTCACCCAGGGTGGAGCCATCGGGCAGTTTGAACACCTGGGTCTGGCACACGAAAGGGCTGATATGGGGCCCGGACACAAGCGGCCCGGTGACAGGATGGTTGGTGACTATTAATTTCTCATCAAAACCGGTGGATCCGGATTGAGCCTCGAGCAGGTTTTTGCCATCGCGCAAATCCGGCACCAATCCCACCAGCCGCCGGGTTGACTTGTCAGACTTGAACAACCCTGAAATATCCTCGCCGTTCAGACTCACCTGAATATCACCAGGTAACATACCCTGTGGAATATCCACCGCCAGCAGCATATCGCCAGCACTGACCAAGTGGGGCTGGCTGGACAAGACTGTCAGCCTGGCTCCAGCCTGGAACTCAGTATCACCTGCGGCCAATGACGAGTGGGCAGCAACCGCAGACAGGACCAGAGCTGTCAATGAGGAACGCAGGCGATATGAGTTATTCAATGTTTCTATCCTCAGCCACTATTTTAAAGAGGCAAAAGCACTTATTTAAAGGACGCAGAAGGCTCTATTTAAAAGACGCAGAAGCTACTGCCAGGATTTCATCCCTGTCAGCGGAAAGAATAAATCCGTTGCTGATTGCACTATCCAAGGCCTTGGTGAAATGCTGTAAATATTCCGCTTTACCACCGGGATAAAGGGCTTTCAGTTTGGCGGCATCAAAGGGTTCAGTCGAGCCAAAGAGGCGAGCAAACCCCGGACCTTCCTGAGCCAGCCCCGATAGCACTGCAGTTGGCGCATCCACCCAGGGGCTGCGGATACCGCCACGCACGTTGCCGTTGTCATCCAGCACAAAACCCTTGCCATCCTCTGTCAGTGCCAACCGCTCTGCTATAGGGGGAGGAGTCCCTTCGCGCATCCACTTGTCGAGCTGTACCACAGCAGCCTGCATGATGTAATGCTGCTGCAAGCCGGCATTGACCGGCTTGCCCAGCTGCATACCCATGACATTGGCGCTGGGAGCGACCAGTTCTGCCAGTTTTTCAGGGGCGATATCCGGGTGATCCTGAGCCGCCGCGCCCAGCAAATAGGTATCGGCATGGGCTGCACCGGCTATCTCCAACAAGCGAATCCGGTCGGTATCAGCCTGACGGGAAATCACCGACAACAATTGAAGTACATCAGTCTCGCTCTGTACGGTCAACACTGGTATCCGCACATCTTCGCGAATACGCACAGGATTGCTGAAAAATTCCACGCTGGCGCGATCCATACGGATACCGTCGAGTGGCGCACTCGAACCGCCACGGGCCTGGATCAGTGCCGCATCGTACACTTTAGCCAGAGGGTCGATGGCGTTGACGTAGGTAACCATATGGAAGGCGGACTGGGACTCACCGGCTGCGATGACATGACTGGGTTTAAGCCCCGGAATCGCTACGCCACTGTCACCCCGCACAGCCCGGCCAGCCTGGGAGAAGATATCAAACGAGAAGGCATCGCCAGGATGCACCAATGCGCCATAGCGCTCTGGATTGGCCTTTTTCAGGGGCGGCATATAGGCAGGCATGCCCTCCATACCCTCAATGCCGACTTTCTGGGCAGATACACCCACCCAGGCATAGCCGTCACGCAAGAGCTGGCGATGGGTATAGCTGTAGACAGGGGAGCCATCGGTACCCGCAGACACATTCAACCATTCAACCACCACGGTGCCATTAAATTTGTCGGCATCCGCCGGACGACGCACCAGCAGGCGCGTTGTATAGGCAGCACTGTCTGCCAAGCTTGCGCTGGCGCTGCCATCCTCGGGAAAATCACCTTCAATGGTGTAGGAGGTGGCAGTACCGGAAAGGATAAATTCCTCCTCAACATATCCCTGTTGTGCCAGCTTTTCACCGACCGGGCTACCACCGAGGAAAGCCGCGCCTTCAAGTGGGCCTTGCAATGTCATGTCAGGGTTTTCTCCAGCATTGATCAACGAAGATGACAGCAGCAGTGCCAGCAATCCTCCACGCCATGATTGATTTTTCATAATGGTACTCCAGTGGATTATACAGTTGCCGCCAAGGGCGGAAAAAAATACGCCTCACTATCTCCCTCAACATCCATTAAAGGTATTGTGAAAATAACAAGGCGTTAATCAGCCCGAAAACCATCAACATAGCGGCCACTGGATCACTCAGGCAAAAGGCACGCTACAGGTTATGGGCTGTTCACTACGGGATCGATAATTACTTTGTTCTGTACAGCTTGGAATAAGGGCCTGTTAACAGGGCTCTAACACATAGTATTTATCATTTTCAAAATGGCTGGGCCACCACCAATCATCATGGTGACCCATAGGCGGAAAGTAAATAGCAATTACTGGCCATCTGCACCAAAACGGTAGCGCAGTTGCAAACCATAGGTTCTCGGTTCGTTGTAAGTGGTGGTGAAAAACCCAAGGCCGGTGATGATATTGTTGGCGCCCACCATCCATTCATCATCCATGGCGTTGCGCACATACAGGCCCACATCCACCGGAGTACCCATCACACCGGACCAGTCGAAACGCAGATTCAGGTTGTCATAGCCTTCCTGGTAACCGGGTTTGCGAGGGAACATGGAAACCGCCTGGTCATCCAGCCACATACTGCTCTGGCGATAGTATTCTGCATAAAATGACATCTGCCCCAGGGACGGATCAACAGGCAATATAAATCGTGCACCAATTGTCGCCTGATGCTCAGGCACACCAATAAACGGATTTTCGATATTGGCTATCAACTGACCATTAATATTGGGGGTAAAACCTGGCCAGGCTTTGTATTCGGCATCGGTATAAGCGTAGTTCAGCATCAACTGGATGTACTCGCTGATAACCAGTTGCTGCTCCAGCTCCAGGCCTGTAATTTCCGCCTCGGCAATGTTGTTGATCTGGGTGAAGACGCCGCCAGTACCATTGGGTACCACTTCACTGCGCTGCACATCATCCTGGAAGCTTTTATACAGCGAAATATTGGTGCGGGCAGGCATATCCATCAGCGACCAGTCGGCCTTCAAGCCAAACTCAACATCGTCAAGAATTTCCGGGTCGTAGGTATTCCTGACACCGGGCACATTGGCCGAAGCGGACGTACCGTTGATGCCACCGGGTTTGAAGCCACGACGATGCGCCAGATAGACAAGCGTATCTGCATTGATCTGGTAATCGAGGCTGACGGTCCAGCTTTTTGCATCCTCTTCAAACGTCGTACTGTTGGTGAAACCTCCCACAGTGAGGCCATCCAGACCGGGAATAACCAGCGCATTGTTTTGCTCTGACTCACTCTCTGTGAGGCGCAAACCGCCAGTCAGACTAAGGCCATCCAGCAGCACGTCGGACAGATCTGCGGTGAACTGGCCAAAATAGCCGGTCTGGCTGCCTTCACTTTTTGCGGTATTGGGATAGAGGAATGTGGTGTTATCCAGCGGCACAGTAAACGCATTGTTAAAGGTCATGAATATAAATGGCGGCGCATAATCGCTTTGGGTTTTTTCGCGGAAATAGCCCAGCATCCAGTTGTGCTTGCCGTCGATATCGCCCAGCACCTGGAATTCAGTGGTGACATCGTCAGAGAAATCGGATTTCTCGTAACGGCTGTTGACTTGCGGCTGCTGGGGAAAACCCACCAGATCGTTATTATTGAATACAACGCCATGGGAGAAGCGGGTAGCGCCAAACTCGCGCACCAGGTTTGATTTGCGGTAGCGGTTGAAGCCCAGAATGTTCTTGAAGGAAACCTCACCGAGAAAGCCCGTATCACCGATATCCAGGGTAGTGATATTGATAATCTGCTCATTGCGACCCTGCTGGTTGTCTTCCATGGCCGTTAGGTTTTTACGGATTGAACCACCGCCCTGCACTCTCGCCACTTCAGATGACAAATCATTGCGCAAATCAACCAGGCGCTGGGTGCGTGTTGACAGGCAGCCGGGAATATCACCAAAACCGATGACGCCTTGCAAGGCTGTGCCGACACACAGCTGATGGACAGTGTCCGCACCTGTAACAAACGGCTGGGCAAAGAATGCGCCTATCGCTTGCGGAGTAAATCCGCCCAAAGGCTGAATGGTCAGATCAGTACGCAAAAGTGGGTAGTTAGGGTTCCAGTCGATCAGTACCGCACCTGTTGATGACTCATCCACATTGTTGATTTGCAGCAATGTGTAGTTTTCAAGCCAATCCGTGGGTTTGAAATTAATGCCCAACCGGTACGATTCACGGCTGCGCTCATCCAGCTCCTGACCTGTGCTCTGGCTTTCGGTAAAGCCGTCACGGCGCTGGATATTGAAAGCCGCTCGTACCGACAGCTTGTCTTCCCACAGCGGCACATTCAGTGCAGCCGAGGTTTCCACCGTGCCCAGGTTGCCGGCTTTTACATCCAGGTAGCCACCCAGCTCATCACCGGGTTTGATGGGAGAGAAAACCACAGCACCGCCAGTACTGCTGCGGCCAAACAGGGTTCCCTGCGGGCCTTTCAGCACCTGGACATTGGCCATGTCATAGAACTGGAAATTGTTGCCCACATAGCCCTGGGATTTCAAAGGGACTTCATTGAAGTAGGTCACCACACCGGATGACGAGCCAAAAGTGGCGCCCTGGCCGCGGATAAAGTAATCCACGTTGCCGCGTGTAGCACCGCCCTGGCGCACCACCAAACCGGGAACATGGGTAGTCAGATCGTAGGGATTTTCGATGGATTTTTCCCGCAGCGCATCGGTATCCATTACGGTTACAGCGATAGGAACACTTTGCAGCCCCTCTTCACGCTTGCGAGCTGTGACGACAATTTCTTCAATGGTTGTTATACCAGCACTGCGCCCAGTGCCCTGGGCGATGGTCGGCATTGCTACTGATACGCTGAGAGCAGACAAAACTGCGGTGTAAAGGGCTTTCTTTATAATCATGGGTGAACCTCCGTTGTTAGCGAGGCCAATTTATACTTCTGCAGTCATATCGAAAATAACAAAAATGGTTCAATACTTGTATTTTTTGGACAGATGATCCTTCGCCAGCTCTCCCTTCAGTTATATTCAGGCCAAAAAAAGCGCTGCCTAAATCGAGAATTAAAGCGCCACATAAATCGTATATTATTGTTTTTAAATAACATAAGCTAGCAATCGCCGCGCCGGAGTCGGAGCCCGCCCGCCCCCAATCCAGTGGCGCACGCACCGGCTCTCCGGCATTGACATTAAATTCATATCTTGAACTTTATTGCAGGATCAGCATACACTACAGTGCACCGGGAGGTACTCATAATAATGAACGGAAAGGGGTCCGGATCAAACCGGACCACAGGTGGCTAACAATGAGGCAAGCAAGGCAAGTATTTCTTGAGGGGGTTCAGCAACGCCCCTCACAATCCAGTGGCCGTGAAAATATCAGTATCAGGCGCCTGTCCAATGGGCCTGCAGAGCACTCACTCACATCGACCAGCCACTGGCATTTCCTGTTTATCGATAACGGCAGCGGTTCTACCGTTTTTGATCGCACCAGATCACCCCTTGAAGCAGGGAATATCCTCTGGGTACCGCCGGCAACTGTGTGCCAGTTCAGCCTTACTCCGGAAGCCACCGCCATCCTGATTGGAATCGACGAAATGGTGTTGCGCACCCTGGTGCTGCCTGCATTACCTGGCAATCAGGACCGCACTTCGAGCTTCTGGCGGTCCTACTACACCGCACGGATTCTGGCCCACTCGACAGGGGTGGAGAACAGACAGATGCGCTTGCAGACAGGCTCTGAGCTGTCTGCCCTGGCGCAGCATCTGGGCAAGGGCGGTGACCCGGCCATTGTCGGCACGGCGCTGGTGATACTGATGAGCCCCCTGAAACGTCCGGCTGCACCAGGAACCAAAACATCAAAATCACAAGCCGATGTGGTCACCAACAGCAACATCGTTATCGAGTTTCGGGTACTGATTGAAGAGTATTTCACCCGCCATCTGAAAATTGGCGAATATGCAGACATGCTCGGCATTACACCCAAAATGCTGCTGCGCGCCTGTCATGACATGACCGGGCGCAAAGCGGTGGCACTGATTCATGACCGGATTGTGCTGGAAGCAACCCGTCATTTGCGCTATTCAAATCGCAGCATATCCGACATCGCCTACGCTTTGGGGTTTGACGATGTGGGTTATTTCAGCCGCTTTATCAAACAGCATGCAGGCCATTCGCCATCGGAACTGCGGAACCAGGAGTAAACCTGACAGGGCTTTGTGCCCCCGGCCCTCAATGCAGGCTTGATACTAAGCAGGGCTGACAGCCCATGGCAGTTTTATTGTAGAATTTCGCAACGCCACTTGAACTGCGCCCCGGGCGACATTCAACCTGTGCATATTGCTATACCTGAGGCCTTATCAAATGGTTAGCGTTCGCAAAACCCGCAAGTCCGTCACGCCAGAATACACTGCCTATCTGCTCAACACCGTTGGGGTTACCGCACGCAGGATGCTGGCGATTATGGAACCCGTTAACCAGCAATACTCCCTCGGTCCACGCGGCGCATCGATGCTTTCCCTGATTGATCACGGTTCAGTACATCCCGCCGAGCTGGCAGAAATTTTTGAGGTAGGCCGCAGCCTGATTACCGCCGAAATCAACCGGCTCGTCGCTGCAAAACTGATTGAGCGCAATGAGTCGGATGGAGACAAAAGGCGAGCGACCCTGAACCTCACCCCACTGGGCAAGAAAGTCAGCGGGGATTGCTTCAAGACCATACGCCAGGTAGTTGACACCTCGCTGGCCAGGTACAGCGACCAGGAGCGCAACCTGCTGCTGACCATGCTCAATGATCTGGCGGGTGATTCGGGCGCGTAATTCGCGGCCTGGCACCCCTGCTGATGAATACTGACCCGCCCGGTTTGACCCGGCGCTAAAGACTCTACGACACCTATTGCGTCTGGCATTCCCATCCCGGCCAGGCCAGGCCAAGCGAAACAGGATCCCACCATGTCCGACCACAATGCCAATCTCTACGCCCGCTTTAGCGACCATTTTCCGCCAGATATGGGCAAGACCTTGCTCACCACAGCGCAAGGAACTGCCATTAGCTACGCCCAGGCCCACCATGAATCCGCCCGCTTTGCCACCTGCCTTACCGGGCTTGGCCTCAAGCCCGGTGACCGCGTCACGGTGCAGGTCGAAAAGTCCGTCGAGATGCTCTGGCTGTACCTGGGCTGTTTGCGGGCCGGGCTTGTCTTCCACCCGCTGAATACCGCCTATTCCCCCAGCGAACTGGCATTTTTCCTGGGCGATGCGCAACCGGGGCTGGTGGTCTGCACCCCCGAGGCGGAATCCCTGATGGGGGAATTAACCGCCAACCTTGAATCGGCAAAGGTACTGACACTGGACGCAGAGGGACAAGGCTCACTGATCAAGGCAGTGGCCAGCGCCCCGGCCAGTTTTGACTGTGTGCAATCACAAGCGGACGATACCGCCGCCCTGCTCTACTCCTCCGGCACCACCGGGCGACCCAAGGGCATTATGCTTAGCCACGGCAACCTCGCCAGCAATGCCACAACCCTGGTGGATTTTTGGGGGTTTACCGACAGGGATGTGCTGCTCCACGCCTTGCCGATTTTCCATGTACACGGCTTGTTTGTGGCCATCAGCTGCGTGCTGATGAGTGGCGCTTCCATGCGCTGGCTGAGCGGGTTCAACCTCGATTCTGTGCTGGCAGAACTGCCCCGTTCAACCGTCATGATGGGTGTGCCCACTTACTACACCCGGCTGCTTGGCAGTGACAGATTCAGTCGTGACCTGTGTACCAATATGCGCCTGTTTATCTCCGGCTCCGCACCCTTGCTGGCAGAAACCTTCCATGAATTCGAACAGCGCAGTGGCCACCGCATTCTCGAACGCTACGGCATGACCGAGACCGGCATGAACACCTCAAACCCGCTGCACGGCGAACGCCGCGCGGGCAGCGTGGGTTTTCCCCTGCCCGATGTCAGCGCCCGCATTGTCGATGACAACGGTCAGACGGTACCCCGCGGCGACGTGGGCAACCTTCAGGTCAAAGGCCCCAATGTGTTCAAGGGCTACTGGCGGATGCCGGAAAAAACCGCTGAGGATTTCACTGCCGATGGGTTTTTCAATACCGGTGACAAGGCCATGCTCGACGCCGACGGCTACTACAGCATCGTTGGCCGCGCCAAGGACATGGTGATCTGCGGCGGGCTGAATGTGTATCCGAAAGAGGTTGAAATGGTGATCGACGATATTCCCGGCGTGCTGGAATCCGCCGTGATCGGCGTTCCCCACCCGGATTTTGGCGAGGCGGTTGTGGCGGTGGTGGTAGCCACTACAGCGGGTAAGTCAACTCTTACAGAGCAATCCATCAGTGCTGTTACCAAGGCGCAGTTGGCCAACTTCAAGAATCCGAAAAAGGTGATACTGGTGGATGACCTGCCCCGCAACACCATGGGCAAGGTGCAGAAGAATATTCTGCGTGAAAAGTACAAAACTTTGTTCAGCTGATCCTGGCCGAGGCTTCCACGCTCCGGCGTGGGAGCTACAGGGCTTGGCATAGCGGGTCGGAGGTGAATACCTATGCCACAAGCAGGCGGGCTGCCCTCACTTTCACGACATGCAGATCACATTATTCACAGTATTGCGCGGGTACATCGTTGCGCCTACTATGGCGAGAATCAAGCACCGCTCACGCAACCGGGCCATCAGGGAAGGAATAATGCCAGTCACCCACCAGCAGCCAAAGATAAGACCCGCCAGCAGGATCGCTCACCATCCCCGCCATATTGATTTCACAACGCCCCGTGAGCGGGCAAGCAATAGCCAGAGATTGCCGAGCAACCTGTACCTTTTGAAGGTGAAACGGATAGGGAAAAACACCTTTACCACGCATACATTTTTGATAACCGATAGCAATTTAGTTGAAAAACAGGCGGTTGCGAATTCGTCCTCAATCCGGCTGTGTCGAAAAGGTATACCTTCTAATATTGTTAATGAGGTAGCAATTATCTCATGAACATGCTGTTAGGCTGAACGATGCTCAGTTCAATTTTCGAGAAAAACAAGCCAAACATATCTCCAGTGCTTGTTATGGATGCTCTTGGAGTTGCCGATAGAATCGCAGCTGCTGGTGAGGGTGAGCTGATTAAGATCGCAGACGAGCTGGATTCGCAGTACCACAAGTTTAGATTGCGCATGCCGAACAAAGTGGTGATTGCAAGCGCGAGTAAAGTGCGAGGTACGGGGGAGTTCAGTTCAATCCGGATGAACGACATGTTTGTGATGTACTCTCCTTCGTACATGGAAGATGGTGTGCATAAGTACTTGGTTGCTTCATCCATACTTTACCAACAGATGCTAGTTTCCGGATTCATTCCACGGGGAGGTTTGGGTGGCGGCTTAGTTCTACGAAGGAAGGACTTGATACTTGGTGATGGATTCATTGACGCGTATAGGGCTGCCGAAAAGAGAGGTGATAATTTTAAAGATATATGCGCGGTTCAACTCACTCCAACAGCATTCATCAATGCGAATAACTGCGAGCATACGTATAGATTGTTGTGTTGGTACAAAGGCAGGTTTTTTGTGAATCCTTACACATTGAAGGATCCTGATCTAGGCGAGTTCTCGAAAGAGCGCGTCCTGGCCTTGTTGAGAAATTCGGGCGCTAATCAACAAAAATTGGCGGCTACTGAGGCCTTCCTTGATGGCTTTGAAGACTATGATGCAGCCATGAAGCCAGGCTCAGAGACTAGGAGAATTACAGGATGGGAGCCAAGCCTAACAAAGCGACCCTGAGCGACAAAAGTATTTCGTCATGCCTTTTGCAGAAAGAGCAAAAGCCACGCCAACATACTTTCGCGCCAGATCAGCGGCGTTAACAGTGAATATGATGTCGATCATCCTCAAGACGATAAAGTACCTTGGAATGGCCTTGCTTGTAGTCGGCATTATTTTTTTGGCGCGATGTGGGTATCAAATTTATGATGTGC